>JAZDKH010000088.1:0-2365 GCA_043803325.1 Methanobacteriota archaeon
GACCTATAAGGACTGCATCAATATTATCAGGATTTTGATTTTCTGAATCGTCTTCGTGACATACCGCGAACAACCCTGATGAGATCAGACCACCCCATATCCTTTCATATTCAGGAGACCGATACCCGGAGCATATAATATGAATAGGAGAGGTTTCAGATCTCATAATATCTGTGATAATATACATTGAATTATTTCAATGTAACCGTTGTACTGAATTATTGCCAATCCTAATTTCAGATATACAAAACAATCATGTTCCTTGATGTCTGCAACCGGTGTTTCCTTAGATCCGATAGAAAATCAGTCATTTGAGGTCAGCAATCCCGAAATAAAAAATGTTAAGATACATTGCGATGGGCGGGCCACCGGTAAGGTGATAGATCGTCTTCACAACGCTTTAGCTTCTGTTACCTTGCGAGACAATCATTCCCTGATAAAGTTTGTGCGAATGGGGTCTTCCTGCACCGGGAGCAGTACACCCGCCTTGAGACCTGCTTCCTTGCACTTGAGAAAGAACGCCATGTTTCTCGCGAGAATTCGCATGATCTGCAGGCCTTCCAGGTCTTTTTCCACATCTTCCGCGATTGCCCCGTGAACCATATTCCAGTAACAGGAAGAGATTACCGGCATCTGTGAGATAGTGAAATACTTGTTGAGCTGGTCGAAAGTGGCCGTTGTCCCCGCCCGTCGTGCGGAAATAACTGCGGCCGCAGGCTTCAGGCAGAAGATCACTTTTCCTGATTGCATGTTGGTATAAAACACACGATCCATAAAGGATGTCATCGCACCGGTTGCTGAGGCATAATGTACCGGTGATCCGAAAATAAAACCATCAGCATCCTTTGCAAGATCGAGGAATTCGTTGACCGTGTCATCAAACATGCAGCTCCCGGTTTTGGCACATGTTTTGCAGGCGGTACATCCGGCAAGCGGTTTTATGCCGATCCAGAATATTTCCGCGTCAATTCCTTCTTCATTCAGTGTTTTTGCAACTTCCGTAAGAGCAGTCCAAGTGCAACCCTTCTTGTGAGGACTCCCATTTACTAATAATACCTTCATCTTTGTCTCTCCTTATTATTTGAACTCTTAATCACGTCCTGATCCCCGTTTGTAAATCCTTCAGACTCGGGATGATCCAAGGAAAGCAGACATGATCATATTGATACCATATACGGTTAAGTTAAAGATATTCAATGGGAATACTATAAACACACCGGGTTTGGGTTAAATCTCTCTCAGGAGAACCTTGGAGATCACGGGAGTAACGATCACAGAGACGGGAGACTCACATGAAAAAGCATTTTTTTATCTTCTTGATTTTGCTCATATTCATTGCTGTATGTGCCCAGGCAGCGGAGTCCATTCAGTCACAAGACAAAACATCAGATAATACCCCCCTTCTTTTTCTTGGCAACTCCAATATCGCCCCGGTAATCTTCCTGGATGGGACTACCCCGAAAGGGGTTGATGTTGACATCGTTCGGGCACTTGCACCACATATTCCTCAGCCTATAGAAATAAAAGCCATGAACTGGTCAGAAGCGCAGTCATTGGTTGCCAAAGGTGGTGCAGATGCTCTGATTCAGATAAATCCGACTGAAGAACGGCTTAAAATATATGACTTTTCAGATCCCTTACTTGAATCACAGTTTTCAATTTTTACCTGTTCAGATACTGTAGGTATATCCGGACCTTCAAATCTTCGTGGACTGCGGGTAGGCGTCGAATCGGGCGGTCTGCCACAGAAAGTGTTAGAAAAAGAGTCATTAATTCAATTATGCGTTATACCCAGTTTTCTTGAAGGGTTTAATCAGCTCAATAACGGTTCTCTTGATGCAGTTGTGGTGGACTACCGGGTTGGATCATATATTCTTGCAAAGAACAATATTCGAAATATCAGAGTTTCCGGTGAGCCAATTGCTTTCTCTAACTCTTCATTTGCAGTAAAAAAAGGAAATACCAAACTACTGAATGAAATTAATACGGCATTAACGATCATCAAAGATGACGGGTCGTACCAAAAAGTCCTCAATTCCTGGAAACCCACAGAGGGCATATTTCAAACGCAGGAACAGATCACCAAAGGTATGCATCACGGAGTTCTGATAATTTTTCTCATATTAATCCTGATCGCATGTGTCTGGATAATCACCATAAAAAGAGAGATAACCAAACGAAAGACTGCTGAAAAAAGCCTTAAACGTACCCTTGAAAACCTCGAACAGCAGGTTCGTGAACGTACAGTTCAATTATCTGAAACAAACAGAGATCTCACAGACGAAATTGAAGAACGCAAACAAGGCGAGCAACAGTTCAGAGAAAGCGAGAATCGATATCATGCAATTTATGATCAATCACACAT
>JAZDKH010000089.1:0-2193 GCA_043803325.1 Methanobacteriota archaeon
CGATGCAACCCGGTTTTTCGGGCTGTACCGGGATATGATCACGGGCATTAATGATATGCTTGATGCGGTTACTGTTCCGCTCAATGAGACACTCCGGGTAGCAGACCGGTACGCGGAGGTGGATTTTTCTGCACGCTTCGATGACCGGCTTGTGGTAAAAGGAGAACTCCTTGAACTCAAGGAGAAGATCAATCAGATCGGAGTCCATGTAGGGACCGAACTTGGTGCTGCCATCAGGGAGATCAATGAGCAGATCAGTTCGTTGAGTGCATCAGTAGAAGAGGCCGCAGCCAGCGTTGAAGAAGTAACGTCGGGAGCAGCATCAGTTGCCCAGAGTTCATCGGTGGTGAGTATGAATGCAGAAAAGAGTCTCCAGTCCATCGATCAGGTGTTATGTGCGATGGAGGAACTGACCACTTCGGTCTCAACTGTTGCGACTAAGGTTGACGCGGTCAGCAGACTATCACTGGATGCAAATGCCACCTCCACCTCAGGAATGGAACAGGCTGCTATCGCAGAGCGGGGTATTCATCGCATTAACGAGTCTGTCACCGACGTTGGATCCATAATTTCCGAGATTCGCGGACAGATGAATGAAATTGGAAAAATTGTCGGGATCATCGGGACTATTGCCGATCAGACAAACCTGCTTGCTTTAAACGCAGCCATTGAAGCGGCTCGGGCAGGAGAGGCGGGAATGGGGTTTGCCGTGGTTGCCGATGAAGTGAAAACACTGGCACAGGAGTCACAGGGCTCTACAGAAAAAATTGCAAAGATCATAACCTCATTACAGCAACAGTCAGAACGTGCATCAGCAGCAATGAATCAGGCAACACGAGAGGTTGAAAAGGGAACCGAAGCAATCGCAGGTACCATCAGGTTCTTTCATACCATCGTGGAACACGTTGAAGATATCTCCAGGAATATGACCGAGGTTGCAAGCCTGGCAGAAGAAGAAACGGCTGCAGTGGAGGAGATCACGGCGAGTGTCTCTGAAGTTAAGGGCTTGTCCACCGTTACCGCCAGAGAAGCTGAAAGTTCTGCAGCAGCATCTGAGGAATCATCGTCTGCACTAGGTCAGGTTTCAACGGTCGTCGGAGATCTTTCGATTATTGCAACCAGAATCAGCGACTCAATGTCACGAATATCCTCCCAGGATTCCTGACATGAATGTTGCCAGGACCCGGATCCGGGGGTTACCGGGTGGTCATAATCCCTTCAATCCCTGCGGAATAAATTTCCCAGAGCGGCACCAAAGTTTAACCCTATACGTGTCGTAAGATATTAGTTTATATTTCGATATTGCTAAAGCGAAAAATCTATGCACCTCAAAAAACTTCCTATCGGTATTCAGTCTTTTTCAGAGATAATCACGGGTGGATATACCTATGTGGATAAAACTCCATTCATAACAGATCTGGTAAATGGGGGGAAATACTATTTTCTCTCCCGCCCTCGAAGATTTGGAAAGAGTCTGCTTCTCGATACCATTGACTGTGCATTTTCCGGAAGACGTGAACTTTTTTCCGGACTGCATCTCGATTCACCAGGATCCGGATGGGACTTTGATAAACCGCATCCTGTCCTTCGGATTGATTTTGCCGGGGGATCACTCAGGACGGTTTCTGATTTAAAAGAACGATTATCAAGAATTTTGGATTCCTGGGAAGCAGTATATAAGTTAGAGGAAACTTCCGGATCACCCGGTGATCGGTTATTATTGGTAGTTCCACAAATTTTTCATAAAACATCTAGACAGATAGTAATTCTCGTAGATGAATATGACAAGCCGATCCTTGATAATCTCACGAATCCTTCTCGTGCAACTGAACTCCGAGATCATCTGAAAGATTTTTATGGTGCAATTAAGCCACTTGATCAGTACCTGAAATTCGTTTTCCTGACCGGGGTATCAAAATTTGCAAAAACCGGGATCTTTTCTGGTCTGAATAATCTGGATGATATCACCCTTGATGCACGGTATTCAGCGTTATGTGGATATACTCAAACGGATCTTGAAACTATTTTTGCCGGGTATCTCAAAGACTTTGATAAAAATGAGGTGAGGGGATGGTACAATGGATATTCCTGGACTGGTGAGTCGGTCTATAACCCGTTTGATATCCTGTTGTTCTTTTCGAAAGGAATTTTTCGTCCCTATTGGTTTGAAACCGGGACACCGACATTTCTCTT
>JAZDKH010000090.1:0-2821 GCA_043803325.1 Methanobacteriota archaeon
GCGACCTTTCATGGTTTTCACGCCTTCTTGAGATTGATCTCAAGGATCCCGTTCTTGTACTGTTTTTTGATCTCGCCTTTGACCGGAACTCCCAACTCGATCTCTTTTTTGTATTTCCGTTCGCCCTTTCCGGCAGTGAGCGTCAAGGTGGTCTCTTGTATAACGACTGTGATATCCTTCTCTTCAACACCCGGAAGCTCGACAATCACTTGCACCCGGTCGGCTTCATCGAACACATCAACGATCGGTTCGCGGGTTTCTGACTCCGGTCTCCTGCCGAACGTATCGACACGGGGCATCCCATCCCCGCCCAGCCGGACAGAAACCCCGTACATCCCTTTTCGTTTCTGGGTTTTATCAAAGGAAATTTCACCGGTCCGTGACATCTCGGTTTTTCCTTCCTCAACCATCTTTGTGATGTCCTGCGTAAAGTTGCCCAGTTCGGTCAGAATACCGCCGAATTTTAAGCCAAAGTCCAGGATGGGTTCATTGTTGTTTACCTTTTTTTTCTCCATTTTCTTTTTCCCCCAAAAAAATCACCGGATATCAGTACTCCGTTGCTGAGACCACGTCCCCGCGTTTTCGCATATTCACCCGCTTGAACGTTGCAACCCCGCCCTCGTCATTCATGATAACTTCATAGATTCCTAAGAGATCCATGGAGTCGGGAATTGCCTTCCTTTCGACGAGTTCGATGGTCACAATGGGCGTGTGTGTCTCTTCGTCGAGTGCCACGCCGGCGATCGTGTTGAACGGCAGTGATGTAAGATCCACCATCTCCTTTTTGACGGAATCCAGCAACTGCTTCATGTTCTGCGTTTTGGGTTTTGCCTGCACCTGTTTTGCCATGTTATACACCTTTTACTTCTTCAAGACGTTTCCGGAGCTGGATCATAGCAGCCCGGTACTCCTCTTCGGGAAGGTCCCCCCGCTCGAACTGCATCTGGAGCCTGAGCACCTGTTCCCGGACTGCCTGCTCCGTCCGTAATGTTATCGCATCCGCATCATCTGCTATGCCCTGAAGCACCTTCATACCGAGATCGAACGGCAGTTTGAGGAGGTCATCGACAAGGAGGACCATGATTTTTTAGCTCCGTATCCGCACATTCACGAAGTTATACGGCGGTGCGACCACATACTTCATCAGCAGTTTCTCCCCGTACTCCTGTTCGAGCGTGTTGACGAGAATGTCAAAATCCTGCTCTTTGGTTTTGTCAACTAAAAAGGCAGCGTTTAAGACCATCTCATCGGACAGGTTCTTGTTCATCTTCGCATCCGCTGAGATCCCGCCCAGCCGGTTAAAGATGTCATGGGCGATCTTCTCCTCACGTTTGGTGAGTTCCTCGGCAACCTTTGTACCAAGAGTGAGGCGCTGCCGGTAGGTCTTTTCCATGGGTTTGCCCGCGATCTGGTTCTTCATTGCACGGATTTTGACGTTTGAAGAGGCGATCTCTTTTATTGCTGTATCGATCTTCCAGGTGACTTTGAGCCCCAGTTCTGTCTTTCCGTCAAGTTTTGTGAAGTACATCCTCAGTTTCGGGTAGTTCCGGGAGAGGAATGTCTTGATGTCGCCTTCGGATGTTGACTGGCCAAAACTCATCGGGATGACGCAGTACTCTTTCATGATCTTTTCGAGTGCCTGCTGGTGAGCGATCCCGTAATCGAGCACCT
This sequence comes from Methanobacteriota archaeon, assembly GCA_043803325.1. Lineage (GTDB taxonomy): Archaea > Halobacteriota > Methanomicrobia > Methanomicrobiales > Methanospirillaceae > Methanospirillum. Next base: position 1,672 of record JAZDKH010000090.1, read on the forward strand.
CGAACGTATTTGATGCTGAATTGGAGACAACTGCGGCAATCTCCCGGTAGTGGATCGTGTACACGTTCTCGCCATCGAGACCGATCTTCCCGAAGTCATGCTCCTTTTTTGAAGGGATGATTGCGTACACGTAACGCCATCGTCGTTTCGACTGGGTCTCAGTACGCAACATCGATTTCATGGTACGCCTTCTTTTTTGGGGAGGCTTTCATTTTAGGAATGCCTGTCACTTCAGCAGTATTTTTGGGGCTCTCACCACGGCGGACAGCCTGGACGAGCGACGTGGCTTCTTTTCTCCGGAGTATCGTGCGGCGTGCCTTTGTGAGCGCCCGGTTATGGACGCGGATTCTTTTCTCCTCTTTTTGAATAATCGCCTCGCGTTCGTCCTCGGTCAGAAGGGCTCCTTCGGTTTCTGCGAGCCTCTTTTTGATCTCGTCTTCGATCTGGATTGTCCGGCAGGGGACTTTTTTGTCCCGTGAAAGGTCAAGTCCGGACCGGATATCTCGTGTGGTCTTCATCTCATCATCTCCGTCGATATTTTGTTTTAAGGTGCAGTAATTACCATCAGTTGTTCCCGGAACTATCTGCCTGCAGCAGTGCATTACGTGTATGGCGGGCTCTAACTCGCTATCAGGTCGCGGATGATCACGGCCGGATCGACATCTCCCCTGTCGCCTTTCCCAATCTTGGGCGAGAGAATATCGATGCAGGACTGTTCGAACCAGTCTTCGTCCCCTTCGTCATAGACGCGGGCAATCGCAACCGAAGCCCGTATTGTGGGGGTGAACTCGCAGACATCTGCCGCCCGGAGTTTTCGAACAAACGTTACAATCTTCTTTGCAACCGAATGAGATACTCCTGCCTTTGCCTGCGTGATGGCAATCTCAGTCTCTTCGTCATAGTGGGTCATCGGCAGGGTGATCATACGGTCCATCAGGGCATCCTGTGACCGGTAGACACCGGCATATTCCTCCGGGTTGCTCGTGAAGATCGCAGAGAAGTCCGGGTGGACCTTGATGTAGTTGCCTTCATCGGACGCGCTCGGCAGTTCAAGCATCCGCTCTTCGAGAACGCCAAGAAAGATATTATTTGCTTCAGGACGCGAGCGGGTGAACTCGTTATAGATCAGGGTAAACCCGTGTTTGCAGGC
>JAZDKH010000091.1:0-3042 GCA_043803325.1 Methanobacteriota archaeon
TCTTCTATCCCATCCATTTCAGTCAGAATCTGCGAGAGAACACTTTCTCCAACCCGTGATGTACCTGACTGCTGACCTCTCTTCTGGACGAGAGCATCAATTTCATCAAAAAAAATGATAGCAGGAGCAGACTGGCGAGCTTTTCTGAACGCCTCGCGAACCTGTTTCTCAGAATCCCCTACCCATTTGGAGAGGAGTTCCGGACCCTTAATTGCGATGAAATTCATCTTGGACTTTGCTGCTATCGCCTTTGCAAGCAGAGTTTTACCGGTCCCTGGTGGTCCGAAGAGCAGAATTCCTTTGGGAGGATGAATTTTTAGTTTTTCAAACGCTTCTCTGCGTTTTATCGGCCATTCAATCACTTTCTCTATCTCATACTTTACCCGATCAAGACCAGCAACCATCTCCCACGGAACCTCAGGAACTTCGATATACAGCTCCCTCATCGCTGACGGCTCAACCGACTTGCGTGCCTCGATGAAGTCACGGTCTGATATCACGAGGTTGTCGATAACCTCGGTAGGGACCTCTTGCCCTTCCTTCATCTGAACCATAATACCACGAAGTGCATGCATCGCTGCCTCTTTGCAGTGCAATGCAATGTCTGCTCCGACAAATCCATAACTCAGTTCTGCATATGATTCAAGGTTAACATCAGGGGCTAAGGGCATCGTCCTGGTGTGCACATGATAGATTTCTAGTCTTCCTACCCGATCCGGAATTCCTATCTCTATCTCCCGGTCAAACCTTCCACCCCTTCGAAGTGCCTGATCGATAGCATCAGGGATGTTGGTCGCCCCGATGACAACCACCTGACCCCGGGATGCAAGGCCATCCATCATGGTAAGAAGTTGGGCCGTTACCCGTCGCTCTACTTCACCAGAGGTCTCCTGTCGTTTTGGTGCTATTGAATCTATCTCATCAATAAAGATGATAGACGGGGCTTTTTGTCTCGCAGTGTCAAAGATTTCACGTATCTTCTTCTCTGAATCTCCATAAAACTTACTCATCACCTCTGGCCCTGAGAGCGGGACAAAGTGAGCATCTACTTCGCTAGCAACCGCTCTCGCAAGCAGGGTTTTCCCCGTGCCAGGTGGACCATACAGGAGAACCCCTTTCGGTGGGTCTATACCAAGGCGCTCAAAGACCTTCGGATATCGGAGAGGTATCTCAATCATCTCTCTGATGAGGCTTATTTCGCGAGAAAGGCCTCCGATATCTTCATAATGGATTACCGACTCTTCTGGTGTGACTTCTTCGGTCCGGTACGGAATGTCATGGATAACAACTTCTGTGGAGAAGGTGACAACACCAATTCCAGTTGGCTCAACCCGGGCCACCACAAAATTGACCGTGTTCCCGATGAGATCTATTCGTACGGTTTGTCCCTCTAAAACAGGTCTCCCCCGAAGTTTTTTAGCAAGCAGGATCTCCGGATTGTTCAGTGTTACCCCGGTTACCGGCTGGAGAATGATGCTCTTTAGATCATGGGCAAGAACTCGTCGTACCAGTACCTTATCATCAATTCCGCATCCGGCATTACTGCGAATTTCCCCGTCAATGGCAATCTCATTTCTTCCATGACCGGCATTCTGGGTGCACCACGCTACGGCAACTGCCCGTTTTGACCCGAGAAGTTCAATAAATTCCCCATTTACAATTCCAAGAGCTCGAAGGACCGCCTGATGGAGCCGGGCGATACCTTTTCCTGCATCCTCTTCTGCAGCCCGTTTCACCTCGAGGCGAATCCCACCCTGTTGGTTCATAAATTACCCTGTTCTTTTTGGTATGCAATCCCATCTTCAGTCACAATAGCCGCCATTTCCATATCATTAGCATCAGTGGGGAGGTGAGGTACTTCCTGGCAGGCATATGCAATTCCGATTGCCTTGATATGTCGATGTGCAGAGAGAAACCGATCATAATATCCAGCTCCGTATCCGAGTCTGCCACCAGCCTGGTCGTACCCAAGCATCGGGATTATCGCGGTGGTAACATCTGCCGGGTCTGCAGGGATCTCATACCCGACAGGTTCAGGAACCCGGAATGTACTCTGAACCAGGCAGGAAGGATCCTGAAGATACGAAAGCCGTAGACTGATGTCTTTTTGCTGGATTATTGGGACAATCACTGGAATTTTCCGAAATATCATGTCTTTAATAAACCAACATGACTCCACCTCAGGTTCTTTCGCACAATAGACGAGAACTTGTTCATCAGAAGAGATCATGTTACTCAATTGATCACATATGACCCGGCTTTTTTCAAGCCGTTCATCATACGTGAGATCCCACCTGCGTTCCCGGAGAATATTGCGCAAAGCCTCTTTCCCTATTGGAATAATAGTCCTCCTACTGATCAGTGTTATAGTATCTGTGTTGAATAGTATCAGAATTATCGAATTGTAACATATGATGCATGTTTTATCAGTTACTATCCAGGTAGGCTAGATAGATAATACACGTGAAGAACAAAAAATTTACCGATTTGAATAAAAATTTAATGTCACCGGGCGCAGAATCAAAAATTTCTGATACCTCATGCGTAAAAAGGGCGAATAATATATTGACAAAAAAATGTTGCTAATTATTCTGCTGTCAACCAGTCATATAAAAATGCTGCTGCCAGTGCCCCAAGAATCGGCCCTATGATATATATTGGAAAGTTTCCAAATAGGTTATTTCCTGCAAGAACCAGATCCCCTAGATAGGGTCCAAATGTTCGAGCAGGGTTTAAAGAAGATCCTGCAATATTTCCTGTAGTAGTAATCACTCCACCGACGGTGAGACCTATGGCAAGTCCTGCAAACCCAGGAGGTGCCTGCCTATCTACAGCTACTCCCATAATAACCATCATCAGAATGAATGTGCCGATGAACTCAGCAAGTATGGCCTGGCCCATAGAGATGCCAGGAAATGGTGCAGTAGCTCCGAGACCACCGATAGTTACCGCATCCATCCCGACTGAAGCTGCAAAGAGTAAACTGCCAACTGCTGCACCAAGCAGTTGAGCCACAATATATGCCACACAGTCTACACTTGG
>JAZDKH010000092.1:0-6395 GCA_043803325.1 Methanobacteriota archaeon
TCATCTCCGGGGGCAGGGACGAATTTACTCCCGCCCGCCAGTTCCTTGAGTTCTGTGAGGGGCTGGCTGAGCCTAAGGAATGTCATAGCCTTGAGGCGGCCGACCACTTCTGGTGGGGGCATGAAAAAGCGGTGGGGGAGAAGGTGGCGGCTTTTTTCGCCAGAGAGCTTTAGCGGGACGGGAATTTGAGTCGTTTAATTATTCAGAACTCATTGATATGAAGATCAATGCTCTTGATTTATTAGACAATCCAAAGGATTACGCCCTTGATAAAGAGAAACGTCTGGTGATCATGAAAAAGTAATTACTAAGAGGGAACTGGTTTTTTGGTGGTGATCCATGATCGTTGAACTCACATCTCTGTGTAAAAAACATTGCTTTTTTCTCATTCATTCCGATTGAAAATAATCTCTCTATTTAGAGAGTTATTTTTGTATTGGAGGAGCATGGACTCTAATTCAACGGCAATTACAATGATCCGATATCATCACCATTTATCTCAGTGATAACTTCGGTGATCTGATTCGCCTGGAGGACAACCTGATCCGGTCCGGTGTAGTATATTGGTATCGGAGCATTGCTGACGGTACACTCAGCCTGGCTCTTTCGAAGATTCTGAACACCTAACTCCTCTTTAAACCCTTGTGCAAGAATCATTAGTTTCTCACTGTCCGGTTTGCTTGATTTTAAGAGCGGTTCAAGGTCTTTAAGATTCATGAGAGATCACCGAAATTGAAATAGTCACTGAATGTGGATGCCGCAATATCCATAGACTGACCAACGATGTGTCAGAGCTCAATCTATGAATTCTTCATAGATTGTGGGTACACCTCTCTTTAATCAGGGTTTTTGGCAAATCAGTCAGTAAGAATGTATTTAGAGAGAGTGGGGTAGGTTCTGTTTAGTAAAAATATCAATTATGAGTGTTCTATTGTAGGCTCCTTCGGCACCCATACCCTGAATGTTGATCCTTTTCCCTTTCCCTGACTTTCTGCACGGACCGTCCCCTGGTATAGATCTACGATCTTTCTTACAATTGACAGCCCGAGCCCATGAGAATCCCGTTCGTGCCGGGACGGATCAGCCCGGTAGAACTCATCAAAGATGCGAGTTAATTCATCAGGGTTCATCCCGATGCCGGTATCAGCGATGGAGAGGGTAGTGCCTCCCTTCCCACTCTCACCGGTTACGATGACTTCTCCACCGTATTCTGAATATTTCACTGCATTTTCCAGGATATTTCTTATAATTGCTTCAAGATGCCGGCTATTCATCACGAGAGTGAGTTCTGCATCAACCTGATTATAAACAGTCAGATCTTTTTCCTGTATAAAATACCGTTGTCTGGTTATCACATCGTTAATATTTTCAAACAGATTAAGTTGTTTGATATCAGTCAGGGGAGACCCCCGATTCAATGCGGCAAGGGTAAGGACATTCTCGATGATGCCCTTTATACAGGCTATTTCTTCGATACATATCGATATGAAACTGCGGAATTTAGGATCCTGTTCATGCGATAACAACACAGGGAGAAGTGCATGAAGCGGGGTGAGTGGGGTCTTGAGATCATGACCAATCATATCAATAAGGAGGTCTTTATGGTGGAGAAGTGATTCGACCTCTCGAGTCCGGTCCAACACCCGTCGTTCAAGATCCCGGTTCAGTTCGGCCAGTTCCCGCTCCCGTTCTTTGAGTTTTACTTCCAGGGAGTGATTATACCGGGCTATCTCGATAGATGTCCGGATCTGGGTCTCGCTATATGGTTTGAGAATATACCCGGAGGGTGAGATCAGTTTTGCCCGTGCGACCATGACATCAGTTGCAAACGCAGTCAGGAAGAGTACCGGGATATCCTGTCTTGCTTTGATCTGTTCAGCAGCCGTGATCCCATCCATCTCCCCTGCCAGGTTGATATCCATCAGGATGAGGTCCGGGACTGAAGCAAGGGCACTGGGCACTGCTTCCTCTCCGGAATCGACAATCCCGGTTACCTCGTATCCGAGCTGCTGGAGCATCTCCTGGAGGTCATCGGCTACCAGGAATTCGTCTTCTACGATCATGATCCTGATCTTTCCGGTCATGAGGTCTTTCCCCCCTGACTCTGATTTGAATTCATAGGAATAGTAATGGTAAAACTTATTCCCTCTGACGTACTCTGATACGTGATCACCCCTCTCACCTGAGTTGCCGTGAGCCTGAGAATGGAATATCCAACGGTATCTTCCCGACTGCAGCAGTGAGGAGCTTCTGCCAGGACAGTCGAACAGCGAAGGGGTCAGGCAGGTGATCCACGTTACCCCTCCCTTTTTCTCTCAGTCTTCGGAATTACCAGGGTGAATCTGGTGCCGTTCTCTTTGTCAATCACCATGGTTGCTTTGAGCTGGCGGGTGAGGTCATGAACAAGGCGGAATCCGAGGGTTGCGGGGGCGCTGCAATCCACGTCGCCGATACCGACTCCGTCATCTGCAGTGATGAGGGTTATGGTATCAGGACTTTCTGTGGCGGTAATTGAGAGCGTCCCCTCTTCTTTTCCGGTAAATGCATACTTGAGGCTGTTCGTGATGAGCTCGTTGGTAATGAGTCCGAGGGGGATAGCCAGATTGATATCCACCTGGATGTGATGACACCGGTTCTCAAATCGTATCCTCTTTCCCTCCCGCTCATAATTCTGAAAGAGGATGGCTGCGAGTGAACTAATATAATTGTCCAGATCGATACGGGAGATGTCTCCTCCCCGATAGAGATGTTCATGGACGAGGGCCATGGATTTTACCCGGTTCTGACTGTCCCGGAGGGCTTCAATTATCTCCGGTTGATCGAGCCTTCGAATCTGCAGATTGAGGAGACTGATGATGATCTGGAGATTATTCTTCACCCGGTGATGGATCTCACGGAGCAGGAGTTCTTTCTCATGGAGTGAGGCTGAGATGGATTCTTCCATCGCCTTCTGGTTAGAGATATCAATAAATGATCCATACATCCCGACCGGAACCCCTGACATATCCCGGATAAGGTTCGCTGATACCATAAGCACCATGGATGTCCCATCGTTCCTTGCTGCGGTAAGTTCACCAGACCATGTTCCGGTCTCATGAATACCGGTCATCATCGGTGCTGCCTCTTCCGGGTTCTTCCAGAATGAGAGGACCGATCTCCCGAGAACTTCGTCCTGCCGATCATATCCCCACATCTTCAAAAAGGCTGGATTGACAAAGGTGAGGGTCCCTGAGAGATCGGCAAGAGCCGTACCCTGGAGTGAGGATTCGATAGCAAACTCTTTCAACTGCAGATTTTCAATAACTTCTAAAATTTTCTTCTGCGATCGCATCAGTTGTTTTTCAGTTCGCCTGCGTGATACCGCATACTGGATCTTGTTCGTAAGATCTGCAAACTGCACCTTCGGATCGCCCCCTTTCAGGATATAAAAATCAACACCGGTGTTCAGCGCTTCAATGACTACCTCTTCCCCTCCTCTTCCGGTGAGAATGATAAACGGGGTCGCATCTCCGGATTTTTTGAGATGTTTGAGCAGCGAGAGGCCGTTCATCTTTGGCATCTGGGAATCTGATATGATGGCATCGTATGTTCTCTCCGTAAGCAGATGGAGAGCGTCTTTCGCATTCTCAGCGGCGGTGACATCAAATCCATACTGGCGCTCGAGAATTTGTCTGCCGACATCCAGAAGATTGATGTCATCTTCAATATAGAGGAGCGAGATTCCTTGCCCGGGCAACTCACTGTCTTCGGTGATTCCCGGGGTATCTTTCTGGATGGAGGGAGTTATATCGGGGACGAGTTCCATCCGGATATCCGGGGAGATATCGGATATCCTCTCTCTGTTCTTCACAAACCGATACTTCCCTGCAGGTACACAGATCTCAAACTTCGTCCCCTTTCCTGGGATACCGACTTCACGGATAGAAATGTCGGTGATTGTAAGGATCTCTCTGGCAAGAAAGAGCCCTATGCCAGTATTCTTTTCAAACCCCTGATCAAATAGATGCTCCTTCTCTTCAGGCGTAATACCAGATCCATCATCTTCGCAGGTGATGACCAGCCGGTTCTCCCGCTCAAGGCAGGAGAAGCTAATTGTGGTGATATCCCCACCATGTCTGACCGCATTATCTATCAGCGTTGTAAAGACCTTTCTGATAATCGGTTCTGCATAGATCTCAAGGTCAGCCGGGATATGAATGTCCATGGCAGGGGTGCCAAATGGCATTTCTATCTGTGCAGATTCGATGATCGGAAGGATCCGGTGCCAGCCGGCAGAGTTTTTCCCAAAGTCCTCATACTCCCGGGTGAACCCGATCGTCTCTTCAATCTGTCTGCATGCTTCCCGGACACGGGCCATATACCCGGAAATCTGTGTTTTATCCGATGTATCTGTTGCCAGCTCAAGGAGCCTCCGGGCAGCAGATACCTGATTGATGATGTCATGACGGGTAAGGCTGGTGAGCAGGTGGAGTTTTTGGTTCGCTTCATGGAACGCAATCTCTGCCAGTTTCTGGCTGGTGATATCTATTGCCAGCCCGGTGACCCGGAGCGGTTTGCCATCAGAAGTATAATCTGATATTTTTCCGATATCGTGAAACCACCGGTAGTCTCCGGTTTGCGCCCGTATCCGGTACACTGCATCGTACCGGGGTGTTAGCCCAGCCAGATGATCCCGCATCACCTGCATGAGCGGTTCGTAATCGTCCACGTGGACCAGACTCGTAAAATGGGTATAATGCGAGAACTGTCTAGGTAAATATCCAAGCATCAGTGCTTTGCGTTCGTTGAACCTGACGGCTCCGGTGTTGCAGTCCATCACCCACCATGCAACGCTGCCGCCCTCCATAGTTGATTCAAGCCGCGTCTGGGTGATTTGCAATTCATCCTCAACCAGTCTCTGCCCGGTATTATCGATAACCGCGAGACGGACCTGAAATGATCCGACTTCTGTCTCGCCCCTGATACCTTCCAACCTGACAAAGAGAACACTTCCGTCTTTTCGGATGATCTCAAGCTCACTGCTTTGTCTCTGTCCCCCTTTGAGGACTGCCTGGAAAAATTGGACCCATTGGTCATGTTCACGGGGGAGGATAAACCTCCTAAACGGTTTATGAATCAGGTCCTTTCTGACCACCCCGAGCATGCCGGCACCGGTCATATTCGCCTCCGCTATCAGAGCCTCTTTGGTCAGGGTGAAATATCCGACCGGTGCAAAATCATAGAGATCGAGATACCGATCCCGTGAGTCTTCAAGATCCTCATGACCCTTCTTCAGTGCTTCGTTCTGAATCTCTAGCTCAATCTGATGAACCCGGAGTTCATGAATAATCTCGTCAGGGGTCTTTCCTGTCAGGTCAAAGGATACCTCTGAACTCTGGATAAGTTTTTCTTCAGCCTCATCCCGGAGGGGCGAACTTCTGGATTCTTCCCGTTGGCTCATATGCTCTCCGCCAGATTATGAAGAAACGTCATAACTCGTGCAGGGTAAGGCCACCCAGAGAATTCGAGGAACGAACGGTATCTACCTCTATGTCACGGGCCAGTATACGTTTACATGAGTTGGGAGGGAAGAAGTTCAAGTGTAGATCAATTAAAGTGAAGAAAAGGAGAAAGAATATCGCATGCCTAATCATATCCGGACTCCTCCTCCGTACCCGTCTATAGCGCTCACACTTTGAAAGGCGTATCTGTCGATGGACATTATTGTTCCATGTATCGTGCATATCTACCTCATAATCGTGATAATGGGAAGCTATTTTCGGTCTGACAGTGGAATGATCTCAATCTTTTTGTTGACTTCCGGGGGGATAATTATTTGGATCTCATGTACCCTGTTTTTACATCCCAATGATCGTGAACAATTTGTAGCACCGAAGACGAAAAACCGTTTGCCCATTCGTCGTATTGTCTCTATCCAACTATGAGTTGATTTTATAGTTTCTGGAGAATCCCCATACATGTATCCAAATTCCACCAATCTATCAAACCGTCATATTCTTTTCTGGTATCTCTTCCATCGCGAGAAGGATAAGATTCGAATCGTTATTCTTTCTCTTAAGTCTCCGGGCATTCAGGATAAATTTCTTCGTTCTGACCTTTGGGAAATCAATCGTTATTGGTGAGTCCCGAAAACTGGTTCCCTCTGAAATTACCTTGTGGAGAAGGAAGATAAGGTTGGAAATGTCTCACTGACGCTCGTTCAGTTCGATGAGGTTCATCCCGATAGTATCTTCGGGAGATATTTGAAATACCCGGTAAAAAGATCCGCTTGCCGATACCACAGTCAAATCCCGGTCAAGTATGAGCAGGGGTTCCCGAACGGTATCTACAATACTTTCTGCATACTCCCGGTCCTGGATAACTTCATCCTCAGCCGCTTTCCGACTCGTGATATC
>JAZDKH010000093.1:0-3388 GCA_043803325.1 Methanobacteriota archaeon
GGGATGAGGATGCAATATCCACGGGCTCGTGAAAGTGCTCCACATTGGCAAGACGCATATAGGTACTGCAGCCCTGGGAACCATGCACGAGAACCATCGCTCCTTCGATCCCTTTGAAAGCAATAACGCCCCCAAGAGGCATACACATATTGCACTGGTTCTCGTTCACTTCTTTAACCCGCAGGGTGCTGATTCCTTTCTGCATAATTATCCCTCCCTGATGCTCTGTTTCAGATGCTTCCATACCGGCGAGCAGGTAGTGATGTACACCTCTCTCGCGAAGGTTACTGCCCCGTCAAATCCTGCCAGGCATTCCTTCCGCTCATGGTTATGATCCACAAACCCGATCCCGAGTTTGTATGCGAGAACCCGTTCTTTGACACCGCCAGCCATGACATCGACCTTCATATCAAGAAGAAAACGCTCTATCTCGGCCGGGTTGGCATCATCAACGATGATCGTCCCTTCGCTGAGCAGCCCGGTGATCGTCTCGTACTCCTCCTGCTTTCCGGTCTGGGTGCCAGTTACGACCACTTCCATCCCGAGCTCTTTCATCTGCCTGATGAGGGCAACCGCCTTGAAAGCGCCACCTACATAGATTGCTGCCCGTTTACCGGTGAGTTTCTCCCGGTATCCGGTGATGATCGGAGTAATCCGGGTCAATTCCCGATCAATGAGTGCTTCGGCCTTCCTGATGATCTCAGGATCATCATAGAATGCAGCAATCCGCCGCAGGCTGTCTGCAGTATTTGCTGCCCCAAAGAAGTTCACATCCAGGTACGGGATGCCGTACTCCTTCTCGAGATTCGTTGCTACCCAGTGCATCGACCCGGTGCACTGCACAATGTTCAGGCAGGAACCAGGTGCCTGTTTCAGGGCAGCCACGGTTGAATCCCCGGTAAAGGCTACGTTGACCTCTATCCCGATCTCATTCAGGTACCGTTCGATCAGCCACTTCTCACCACCCAGGTTGTATTCACCCAGGAAGTTGAGTTTCCTGGTCTTTGCGATGACTTCTCCGGGCTTTGGCCGGATCAATCTCATCAATGCTTCTGCGGCTGCCCGATATCCCACGATCTTGTTGCCTGATATGAACCCGGTAGATTCTACCGGAATGATATCAATCCCATACTGGTATGAGGCATTTTTACAGACGGCTATGATATCATCGCCGATCATGCCGACAACACAGGTAGAGTAGACAAATACTGCCGGGGGATGGTACTTGCTAACCACCTCGTCAATGCAGGCTGCCAGTTTTGGTTCGCCACCAAAAACCACGTCTTTCTCTTTCAAGTCTGTGGAAAAACTATGCCTGTACATCTCGGATCCGCTGGAGAGACTTCCCCTGATATCCCAGGTATATGTGGCACAACCGATCGGACCGTGGACCAGATGGATCGCATCCGTGATAGGATTGAGTACCACCCGTGCCCCGCAGAACACGCAGGCTCGCTGACTGACCGCCCCGGCCAGACTATCATCTGCGCAATGAATACGGCTTTTGTTCTTCCCTGTGGTTATGATGGAGTTTTGCCGTTCGCTGATGCACCCGACGCCACCGGATGCCAGCGAACAATCATGCTCCATGTAATTCACCGTTGTTTGATTGGTATTAAGGTACCCGGGTCAGAGTACCAGTTCGTAATCTTCATCCAGACAATCGCGATCCCGCCGGTCAAGGAGGGTATTGCTAACCATCTCGATAAGTCGCAGACATCCCCGGTATCCCGTGATAGGCATTAAGGGATGGACTGCACGGTCCAGGATGGGGAATCCGACCCGGACAAGCGGGATGTCCTCAGTCCGGGCAATGTACTTCCCATATGTGGTTCCGATCAGGAGATCAACCGGTTCTTCCTTGATCCACTTGTGGAGCTCGAAGAGATCACCTTCAGCTTTGACGATGGAATCCAGGATTCCAGCTTCTTCGATCATGGCATTGACCTCTTCCTCGAATTGACGGCCAGGTGTTCCAGTAATGACGTATTTAGGGATCATTCCCATCGTCAGCACGAACTCAGTCAATGGGATCACAATGTCAGGATCTCCGAATATTGCCACCTTTTTGCCCTGGTAATGGAAGTGCGTGTCAATGAGCGTATCCACGACCTGACCACGCTCAATGGTCAGAGCCTTTGGAACAACGGCATCGAACTTCTCTTTCAGGGTCATGATGAAATCATCAGTTGCCTTGAGCCCGATCGGAACTCTGAGGGGAATGCAGGGGACTCCGCATTTCTCCTGCAGAGCTGCTCCGGCAGCATCTGACGACCAGTGTCCAAGTGCCAGCGTGAGCCGTGAGTTTCCACTGTCCCTGATCTGCTCAACGGTTGCCCCGCCTTCAGGATACATCTCATACTTTGAGGTCAGAGGGGAATCAAGCACATCAGACGTGTCAGGAAACATCGTCATATCTACGCCAAGATCTGCAGTAATCCGCTTGATCTCACGCATGTCTGCAGGGTTGACAAACCCGGGGATGATATTTACCCGTTTCTTACGGAGGATTTCCTCATCCCGCTCGGCAAGGTAGGTGACCATCCCCTTAACCATGTTCGAGAACCCGGTGATGTGGGATCCCTGGTAACTCGGGGTGTTGGCATGGATGACAACCTTTCCTTCAGGTACTTCAGACTGCTTGATGATCGTGGGGACATCATCACCGATCGTCTCACTCAGACACGTGGTGTGTACCGCAATGATCTCCGGCTTGTAGATGTCAAAGATGTTCTTGATAGACGTCTTCAGATTTGCTGCCCCTCCGAAGACCGACGCTCCTTCGGTGAAGGAGCTTGACGATGCCAGGACCTGGTCACGGAAATGGCGGGTCAGATGCATCCGGTGGTAAGCGCAGCACCCCTGTGAGCCGTGGCTGTGAGGGAGGCATCCGTGGATACCGAGGGCTGCATACATAGCCCCGATAGGCTGACAGGTCTTGGTCGGGTTAATTTTTCCGACCGAATGAACTGATTTGCCTTCAGGCATACATTCGAGCATTGATATCACTCCTTTTGGGTACCCTGTTTCTCCCAGGGTGCGGTGATCAGTTTCCATGCCGGAGTAGTGAGTGCATTTGCAACATCACGGGCAAAGTTCATTGCCCCGTTGAATCCGGCATACGGTCCACTGTAGTCGTACGAGTGCATCTGTTTTCCCGGCACTCCGAGTTTCTGGGCGATATATTTGTCCCTGACTCCGGAGAAGATCAGATCCGGATGGATGGCATGAACCATCTTTTCTAGTTCCTGATGATTGCAATCATCTATCATGATCTGCCCGTCTTTCATATCCGGATACATCCCTTCATAGTAATTGAGAGGAACTTTCTTCGTCATCTCATCGAACTTTTCCTTTGACATGTTCAGGTGAACATGAGCATCCTGAT
>JAZDKH010000094.1:0-8947 GCA_043803325.1 Methanobacteriota archaeon
CTCTCCCGTATCGGGGTTTCTCTCCCATCAAACCTATTGACCAGTTTTGATAAAATTCTGAATACACGGGGATATTCTTCCCGTTCAGAAGGAATCAGGGATGCAATCAGATCCTACATCAGGTATTATAAATGGATGGAAGATGTGACTGGTGAACGACAGGGGGTTATCACGATTGTTTATGATCACCATCAACGTGGCTTAGTCGCTGCAATCACCGATATCCAGCATGAATACATGGGATTAATTCAGGTTTCCCTTCATTCACATGTCACCCATACCCGTTGTGTAGAGGTACTTCTAGTTAGAGGGGACGCGTCAAAAGTAAAAGAAGTAGCAGAACGCCTGATGGCGCAGAAAGGGGTAGAAACCGTCAAATTGACAACTATTCCCATTGAAGGATAACATATTCTTATCTTTATTAATGTATGATCTTCTCAGAGAGGGTCAGGTAGAGTTCGATCTTCCTTTTTTACTCCGAATGAATATAGCCTATGGACATATGCAGAAGATTCCAATCGATAGAAACCTCTTCTCACCGCACCTCACATATCCGTGGATATCGCCTGGTTTAGATCAGATATCATCCCAACCTCTATATATCGGCACTGTAAATCTGATTTTTCAAATTCAAGAATGTCAAAGTTATTACAAAATTAAAATTCGTAATATATATATCGGGGGGAGTTACACCTAACATAGATAACATGCATATTCCTGACGCTTTTATCCCTATTCCACAAGCAGCGGTGTACTGGATTATCGCTCTGATATTCCTGGCACTCGCTATTCGGTGGGCAAAAAATGAGATGAACGAAGACAAGATTCCTCTGGTAGCCGTTCTTGCAGCAGGGATCTTTGCCCTACAGTCATTCAACCTCCCGGTAACGATGGGGACCAGCGGGCACCTGGTTGGTGGAGCACTGGCGGCTATCGTTCTGGGATCTCCGTTTGCTGCGGTTTTCATCCTGACACTGGTTCTTATCATCCAGGCATTTGTCTTTGGTGATGGTGGAGTCACGACGATGGGTGCCAACATTATTAACATGGGTGTTATCGGAGGATTTGTCGGGTACTACTCATTCCAGGGTATTAAGGGTATTACGAAAAATCCACTTGTATCAGCAGGAATTGCCGCATGGCTTGCCTGCCTAATTCCATCCCTCGCCTGCGCCATAGAGATGTTTATTGCCGGAACCTTCCCGCTTGTCCCCGGCCTTATGGCAATGGGAATATACCATGCAGCCATTGGTATTATCGAAGGAATTGTAACCGCGTTGGTGATTTACCTGCTTGCCAAGGCACGTCCAGACCTCGTGAGTTCATCAGTAGGGGTGGTTGCCGTATGATGGATAACAAGACCTTCCTCATCGTAGGAGTTATTGTCGCTGTGGCTATCGGCGTTCTTGCCGTATTTCTGGCATCAGGCGATCCTGATGGCCTTGAGAGCACCGCTCTGATGGTGTCTGGGCAGAAAGATTTGACCGGGCCCTCACCGGAAGAAGGAGATCCGGAAGCGGTAGGCACCGGTACCTTCTCGTATGGAGCACCGTTGCCTGATTATTCGATGGGTGAAGCGATGGGGCCGATAGGGGCCATAATTGCGATTGTCGCAGGTATCCTCCTTACCCTGGTCGTGGTCATTGGTGCAACCTGGATTGTTAAGCAGCCCGGTGGGAAAACCAAATCATAATTTTCCCGAGCAGGTGGGAAACCATCTGCCTTGCCTGAGTGCATATCAATATCCTTTTTTTTCTGATCCTACGGATAGTGAGGAGTAACTGATGCATATTATAGAAACACAAAATCTCTCCCACACCTATCAGGGAAATATTACTGCTCTAGATAATCTTAATTTTATTGCACTTAGGAACTGTCGAATAGCCATCATTGGTCCGAATGGAGCAGGGAAAAGTACCCTGTTCAAACACCTGAACGGGATATTAAAACCCACTTCAGGAACGGTTCTGATCAACGGGGAATCTATCACCAAAAAAAATCTCAAAGAGATCAGAAAGAGGGTGGGAATTGTCTTTCAAAATCCGGACGATCAGATATTCTCTCCCACGGTAGAACAGGATGTAGCATTTGGACCGATGAATCTCGGACTCGAACCGGAGGTTGTCAACCACCGGGTTTCTGAGTCACTCCGAATCGTAGGTCTGGAACAATACCGAAACCGGGTTCCCCATCATCTCTCCGGTGGTGAAAAAAAGCGGGTTGCTATTGCAGGAATTCTGGCAATGGAACCACAGGTTATGGTTTTAGACGAACCAACTGCGGGATTGGATCCCCAGGGAGTCCGTGATCTTACCGGATATATCAGAAACCTGTCAACCTATGGGATCACGGTTATCTTTTCTACCCATGACATCGCACTGGTATCAGAGCTTGCTGATTTTATCTATGTGGTGGATAAGGGGAGTTGTATTGCTAAGGGTTCAGTGCCAGAAATATTTTCACAACCAGATCTCCTCAGGTCTGTCCGCCTCGATGTTCCAGTTCTCCCAAAACTGATCAAATCCCTCCAGGATCACGGAGTACCCATCCAGATGGGGTATACCTACGGAGAGGCCGAGACTGAACTGCTCAGGGCATTTGGAAAAATCCATGATTGATGAACTGTTCTCTCTGGAACTTCTCGCCGGGAGGCACAGCCGTGTTCATCATCTTGATGCACGGGTGAAGATCATCGTAATCTGTGCAGCAATCGTGGCCATGGTCTCCATTCCATATTCTCCGGTCGTCTATACCGTAGGATTCTGGTTTCTTCTCCTGTTTACCGGGCTATGGATAGTTTCACGTCTTCCGCCCCGAATCTATTTTTCCCGGTTATTAACCGCCATTCCTTTTGGATTTATGATCTGTGGGTTTCAAATATTCTTCACAAACCGGTATTATACTGAATACCATGTGCTCTATGCACTACCCCTTGGGATCAATATTTTTTTCGAG
The DNA here is from genome assembly GCA_043803325.1 of Methanobacteriota archaeon. Classification (GTDB taxonomy): domain Archaea; phylum Halobacteriota; class Methanomicrobia; order Methanomicrobiales; family Methanospirillaceae; genus Methanospirillum. The sequence goes on from JAZDKH010000094.1 coordinate 2,956, forward strand.
TCTGTTCAGTTTGCCTCAATACTTCTGGTAAAATTCCTCATCTGCTTCTCATTTATTATTCTTCTCTCATGCACCACCACTCTGCAGGATCTCCTTGAAGGGGCTGGAAGGCTCTGGATGCCACCAGATCTCATTCTGGCACTAGGCATGATGATCCGGTACCTGTTTGTATTCGCCCATATGTCGCGAAAGATACGTGAATCGCTCCAGGTAAAGTGTTTTGATCCGTTTGATAGATCACTCCCCTACCGGTATCGAATTACCCAGATGGGATATACTCTTGGAACGATGTTTATTCGATCATTTGAGCAGGGTGAACGGACGTATATCAGTATGCTCTGCCGGGGATACGGAAAAGGGAGCTATATCTATATCAGCAAAAAAGGGTTGCCAAGATGGGATACCTGTTTTCTTACCGGATGTCTATGCTATATTATTGCGGTTCCCCTGATCTGCTGGTTTGCCAGTCAATAGAATACCGATAAATTTTGGTCTTATTATAAATTATTCAGTGCTCTATGGAGGCAATGAGAGTAAGAATCGATAGTTCTAACCCAAATAGAGAGGATCAGAAAGAATCAGATTTACAATGTTAATCCTCATCTCCGCTCTTGTATTTAATGTGACAATATTTTTCTGCTCTATCGATGAGCTGGAGCAATGATGGTGTCATTGAAAGGGTATCGTGAAATAGTTCGATCAGGTCTGCGAGCTCATCTTCATGCGAAATCGTATTCCGGAGTTCACGAATTGCTCTGACCTCAGTTACTGAATCTACAAGCCCTCGTTTTTCTGCCCGGTTTAACCGATCCAGGACCGTTCCTCCTTGCTCTAACTCAACCTCATCAATAGCCCGGTATACCTGCTGAATGAGTATATCACTTGCCCGACTAAACCTGGAGGTGAGAGCCTCTAGATCGTCAAGCTCTGCATCTGAATATTGGTCTTTTATTCCAATGGATGAACAGATTGTGTAAGAACGGTGGAGCCAGTTCTTTGCATGTTCTGTCATTACAAGGACCTGGAAGAGATGCCTGATATATTCGTCCTGAGTTATAGGTCTATCCCCCCTTGGAGAGCTATTCTTGCAAAAGCTGCAGATGCATCGTTTGAGATGATGATATCAATTTTTTGTTCTCCCAATTGAGAGCAAAGATTCATCCGGATTGTTCGTTTATCCCGCCCACGAAGAGATGAGGAGAGGATCAGAAGGTCAATGTCTCCTCCTTTTTTTGTATTATCTGTCCGTGACCCGAAAAGTACGATGCGGGCTGATGGATCTATTGCCCTGATAACGGATCGAATCACCTCTATCTCATAGAGAGATAACCGAACGGGATACTCCTCCACCGTCTTAATCGGTTGTGAATGTTCATGTGCATGAAGCATGGACCCTTCCTCTTCTCCTGTATTCCTATATGTCCGTCCTTGCTGATATGGATGGGCAGCCAATATCCGGAGTTATACTGAAAGACGCCCACTTTTCCGGAAGGACTAAAGTAAGTATACCATAAAGATGCTGCCTTAACAGTTCGCTTCTCACTCATAAGAAAAGTCAATGAGATATATACCTGCTTCGACGTGGGTTGTTTCCCGAAAAAAAATGTGATAAGCCGATTATTGGCTCACTTAATTTGCTAACTCTGGGTAGATGAATATCCCTGCCGTCTTCACATCAAGTCCCGGATTTTTCAGGAACCGATCTACATATTCCTGGTGAATGGCGTAGGGGTCCACATCCTTCAGCTGGTCAGGATACAGGGCCTTTGCCATATACAATGCTCCCAGACAGTTGCTGTGTGAGACGATGTTTACATCAAGGAGATAGACCTTATCATTCTTCACTGCATCAATCTTGTCAAACCCGGTACGACCTTTTACCCGGTCAAGTTCTGCCTGAGCTGCAGCCTTGTCAGTAAATCCATATCCCAAGGCCTCATCAAAATCTTCCATCACGATGGCTTCAGGGTTCTTCGCTATCACAACCTCCGGATCAATCTCAAAGTATGATGCGGTATCCATGACTTTTCCCTTCGTGTCCTTGGTATCAGTTGTCATGGTGTTTGCCCCGAGGAACTGCAGTGTTTTAATGGTAGGACAATCGTTCCCACCACTACCGGGTGCACCATTCTTCCGGGCAATCGATCCGACATATGACAAGATGCAGGTAGTATCAACGGAAAACAACCAGATAGATCTTGAATCTCTCTCTGAAGCAGATCCGCAGGTTGTTTCCTCTGGTCAGCAGACTGGAGTGATGACAATACCAAACAAGCGAGAAAACACTCGGAGTTCCTGTTTTCGAAGTATTTATCGACAGTCTGGATGACCTTAAAACAAGCGATCACCTTTAAGATGTTAGGGGATGAAGAAGCTGGACAGAAGGTTGTCGATACGATGAACAAATACATAGACATCGTTGATCAAAAGACGGTAACAATATCGCCTGCTGACCGTCCGCGAGTATATTGGATGTGGGGGGATGTGTATGGAACCGCTGGTCTGAAAAGCACGGCTAATAATCTGATCAAGATGTCAGGCGGGATGAATGTACTTGAGGGTTCTAGTTATGGTTTATCTTTAGAAACAAAGACTTTATTTGTATGTTTTCAACGTCTATAAATCGATCAATACGTAAGTGCATCGATTTTTAGGGCCAAACGTGTTTAGACAAAAACGTGAAATTCAAAAGAATATTTATGTAGATCACTTCATTGGACGGCCTCGGGAATACCATACAAATGTATAAAAAAGACCGGTACACTTATTCTCCTGATAAATTTTCACCTTGATATTTCAATATATATTCCACCACAGAAGGAACAACCAATGGAAGAATCATGAATAAAATTTCATGCAAGAAATTTGGCGAACTTGTATCCTTTGGTACCGAATCAGGCAACCCGGGTGTTTTTTCCTTTGAGGTGGTTGATGATCTCATGTTGACTATACCACACACCGCCACTCCGGCAACAACTGCTACACCGGCAGCGGCTAATGGGTGATCCTGCACCGACTGACCTATGGTTCGGAGAGCCCGGGATGGTGTATCAATTGCCGAAAGTTTCAGATGGCGATACGATTCCGCAATTAACGCTTCGGTGATGACAAGATCTTCCTCCGTAACACGCCTACGTGGTTCCATTATGTATCATCTCCGAGGATACGTGGAGTTTTCAGGACGATCTTTTTTGATACCCGGATATAGGTGATAATACCACCCATCCCAAATACCAGCGTTCCCGTGATGAGGAGTGCAGCCCAGAGAGGTACAATCGTTGCAATAAAAAGAATCACCCCTGTCACCAGGGCCACCGTTCCAGCTGCCAAAAAGGTAACAGCAACCGACAGAAACATAATCTGCCGGAGGAGAAGATCAACCGGTTCAAATACATAGTGCTGCAGAAAGAGATCGGTCTTCTGTTGCATGTAGAGATCGATGAGTTTTATGGTCCTGATGAACTCAGATTCTATTTTTTCTTCTTCGGTATTGGCAGCTGGGTCCATAGTATCTCCTGTCACTTATGTACTTTGCAGATAGCCATGCCAATGAGAAGACCTACACCAGCTGCCACCAGGACCGAAGGAACCGGGTGATCGATGATGACGTGTTCTAAAGATTTCGTGTTTTTCTGGTAATCGAATTCAATTTTCTGGTAATCCTCACCTAAATTCGCTTTGAACTGATCTACCTGGGCTTCAATATCACGCAGAACATGCTTGAGATCTTCACCTTTTTCTGCCACATTCGTCCTCCGAAGATTCCGAGCAGCCTCTTCCAGAGCTTCCGCAGTCTGGATCTTCAGATGATCAATATCTGCTACTCCTGTATTAATCAACTGGTCCGCATTCTCATTCGACATGGTTATGCACCTTTTCCAAAAAATTCTCTGTTCTTTCGCTCATTTTTTCATCTCGTTTCCCTGATATGTTTTTTATTATCACCGTATATAACTTAATTTTGCGCATACCAGAGATATTCCCCATTTAGGGTATGAGTATATACCTCTTGCCAGTTGTTGCAAAATCTGCTCAATTAAAGGAGTTAATCCCCCTTCCCAGGAACTGATGGTGATATTAATACACAATATGGGAGAACTGATTTGTAAAGGATGGTAAATAATTCACAAAAGTAATGGAAAATGGCATATATGTAGGAAGAAATAGGGATATCCAGAAATGATGTAATTTCCCAACATAACATCACCGGATTTGAATTGGTATATTCACCCTCAAGAGATCACTACAATATAAACGTAATTATCGCAATAACAACAAAGATAATTACGAGCCACTTCGCGATTTCCATAGATAATCCAGCGATCCCTTTCGCGCCCATGATTGCAAAGACCAGAGCAAGAATAAGGAAAATTACTGCAAGAGAGATCAAACCTGCCATTTTTTACCTCACCTCTATCGTTTTTTCGATTTTGATGCCTTGTTTGAGGCGTCTTTCAGGTCAGGGACCGCACCCTTGACGCTGATTTTCGCATCATCCGATCCTTTCTGTGCTTTTCCTCCTGCACTCGTAGAGGATCCTTTTGCAGGAGCAACTACGGCTTCTACAGGCACACGAGCAGCTTCAATTGAGTTTTTGGACTTCTTTTTTTTATCATGACTCATTTTGTTATCTCTTCTCCCTGACATCGTTATAAAAAAAATATTATGCTATAATATCTTTCATCCACACATCAGAGTTACCTTCCATTGGGGGTTCGAGTATATACCTCTTACCGGTTGTTGCAAGATCTGGATCTATTCACAATTATGAACAAATCAGATCATTACGAGAATGGCGATACCATCTAAAGGGCAGGTTCGGGAGAGAGTAAAAAAAGAGATACTTAATTTGCCCCATCTGAAAGAATAAACTCTGCAGTGGGTGCAGTTACTTCTGATCCTGAGCTAGAATCTCCAGCACTTTCAGCACTGACACTCATGGGTATTACTGGAGTATCTCCACCAGTGCATTTGTAACTCTTCATGTTCATCGTGAAAGTTCCGCTCCCAGACCGGGCATAGATCATGGCATAGTAGACCGAACCAGTTGACGGGGATGTTATCGATACATGAGAGTTCGGTCCGTATGAGTAATAATTCGTGTTACACCGTGAATTTCTGGGGTTGCAGTCTTTGAAGATATAGAGATCAAAGGTTGGAGAGCCACTTGAGGAACTGCTCGCAGCAGGGGCATCACCGACCGATGCAGCAATGATCGGGACGTCGCCACCGGTAGAGGAGCCTGAAGCAGTCATTGACCACTCGATCTGTGAACGAGTATCACTCGGGATGGAATATCCGTAGACCGCTGCTTGTCCCTGATTCAGGTACCCCTGCCGTGTGTCTGTTTTGTATACTCCACAGGGGGTGGATGTCTGAGTCGGGTAGGGGGTCCACGTTGGATATGGCGTCGGTGTAAATGTCGGCGTCGGTTGCTGACAGTTCGTAGTTACCCTGAGTGAATATGTACCACTTCCTGAGTACCCAAAGACCATGAGGCACCAGACACCGGGATCAAGCGTAATCACGGCGGATCCACTATACCCATATGCTACCTTGTCGTGGGTAGACAGAATCGAACTTGCAGACGGGCAGGATCCATATTCCGTATTCTTCTTAGCATAGAGATTATACCGTGATCCATAACTCGAGGTCAATCTGACAATTCCCTGACAATTTAGCGTCACCCGGTATACCTGAGAGGCCTGTCCCTGCATAAGGGCTGCCTCTGTTTCACTGAGGACACTCACTTCACCAGATTGTATCTGATTAAGTGCACTGGATCCGTCAGTCGATACCGGACTGATTACGCCACCAGAATCACTTGATACTGGATTCATAACACTGGCTTCGCCAACTGATACCGGAGTGATTACGCCGCCAGAATCACTTGATACCGGATTTATTACATTATCCCCTTCAGCTGATACCATCGTAGCTATGAGAGCACACGAGATGAGAATCAGACATAAGATGCTGATTTTAAAGATTT
>JAZDKH010000095.1:0-6523 GCA_043803325.1 Methanobacteriota archaeon
GTTGGCTCAGAGGGACGAAAATCCCAGATACGAAGATGAGCGGGAGCCGGACAAGACTTGAGAGCATCATGATGTTTGACGGGTTATCCATAGAAGGTGAGGCGAGCAGGGTACCAAGTGACGCAAACGCAAAAGACCCAAGTATGAACGAGAGGATAAGAAGCCAGGCATTTACAATCGTCAGGTGAAGGAGTTGTGTACAGATTCCAAATACTACCATGGTAATAGCGATGCCAAAGATAGCACCAGCAAGGAGGTCACCAATGATGATACTCTCGAGGATTACCGGGAGGGAAACAAGCCGCTCATATGTCTTCTCCCGTTTCTCCCACGGGGTGATTAGCGGGCCAACCGAGGACGCAGTGAAAAAAAGCATCATACCGAGGAATCCAGGAAAGAATAACACGATATCAATATTTCTCCCGATAAAAAATGTAAGAAACATGATGAGGGGGAAGAGCAGGCCAAAGATGACGACTGGACCTTTAAAGTAATAGATCCGCATGTTCTTCTCGGTGATGACAATGATACTTCGGACAAAGACATTCAGATCCATATTATCCACCTGCTGTTAACGTGACAAACGCCTCTTCTAGAGTCGGACTTGAGGTTGCTATGGACACAATCGTTAAGTGTTCCCGTTCTGCTATAGAAGCGAGATATTTCACCATCTGGTCCAGATCATCTGCATAAACCCGCCACTTGTCTCCCCATGACTCTGTCCGGGTGATACCGGGAGCCGAGAACAACTCGAATGGGACCGGCTGCTCAAATGAAATTTCTACATATCGCGAGGTATCAAAGGCTTTTTTCAGTTTTTCCGGGCTTCCCGTTGCTACAATCCTCCCCTTGTTGATGACGCTGATCATGGAGCAGAGTTCATTTGCCTCCTCAATATTGTGTGTGGTAAGGAGAATTGTGGATCCCTCCCGGCTCATATGCTGGACAGTATCAATTACCAGACGGCGACTCGACACATCCAACCCGGTGGTCGGTTCATCAAGGATTAAGACTTGCGGGGAATGGACGATGGCGCACGCGATACTAACACGCTGACGCATCCCCTTTGAGAACGTGCGTACGAGATCGTGTCTCCGCTTCGTAAGTCCGAGCCGGGTAAGGATCTCCTCTGTCCGGCTTTCACGAATCGCCCGATCCATTCCATAGAACTTAGCCGTGAGGTGAATGTTCTGTTCTGCAGTGAGATCGCTGTAGACTGTGCCATTCTCAGGAATGACACCCATCTTCAGCTTCGCGGTGAGTGGGTCATGTATGACATCCGTTCCAAGGATACGCACCGACCCAGCATCCGGGATCAGCACACCGGTAAGCATCCGGATAGTAGTGGTCTTTCCTGCACCATTAGGGCCGAGGAACCCGAAGATACTGCCCTCCGGAATCGTGATGCTGACATCGTCGACAGCGATGACGGAGCCGAACGATTTAGAGAGATTCTTCGCTTCAATTGCGTTCATACGTGGTATTCTAAATCAAGAATGCAGAGTAGAACCATATGAGGGTATCTATTCCCCTCCCTGGATCTTTCAGGCAGAGAACCATATCCAATCAATACCTTTATCAATTTTCGTCCCAGATTTCAATCCAACAGGAGAGATCATTCATGAAAGTCATCGGATTAAATGCAAGTCCCAAAGGGAAGGATAGTAATACACTAAAACTGGTACAAGCCGTATTGGATGGTGCGAAGGACGAAGGGGCAGAAACCGAATTTGTGGACCTCTATACATTAGAGATCAAGTACTGCACCGCATGCGGCGCCTGTTATGCAACTGGAGAGTGCACCCTCCTCGACGATTTTGCGGATCTTTTTGAAAAGATAATGAATGCTGAGGGGATCGTCCTTGGAGCTCCCAATTATATCAATTCAGTACCTGCCCCGATGAAAGCGCTCTTTGACCGGATGGCCGATGCAATACACTGTCAGATGTTTACCGGAAAATTCGGATGCTCAGTCTGCACAGCAGGAGGGAGCAGCGAACAGGAGGTAATGAAGTATATGAACGGAGTGCTCATCACACTCGGTGCAACCACAGTGGGAGGAATAGGGGTGGCTATTGGCAGAAATCCTGAATTACTCGGTCCTGCAGAGAAAGAATCATATGAACTTGGAAGAAAACTGGTTCAGTCCATCAGGGGTGAACACACATATCCTGAGCAGGATGGGATACACAAGCAGACAAGGGATTACTTCTGTCAGCTGGTGAAGTATAACAAGGAAAAATTTACCCATGAATATGACTGGTATGTCCAGATGGGGTGGATGACATAACCCGGCAGTGAAAACCACGCATCAATGATTCTGAAACAATCCCTGCATCTTCTAATAGGAGAATATTACGATGGCCGTAGCAATACATATTGATCACCTGACCCGGAAATTTAACGACCTAATCGCCGTGAATGACATCTCCTTTGAGATCAACCAGGGAGAGATATTTGGCCTGCTGGGCCCAAATGGAGCCGGGAAGACAACGACCCTTGCCATGCTCTCGACCATGTTAAAGCCTACCTCAGGCTCTGCCACCATAAACGGTATTGACATCGAACATAACGAAGACGGGGTCAGGAAGTCTATTGGAATCGTCTTCCAGGACCAGAGTCTTGACGAAGAACTCACTGCATGGGAGAATATGGACTTCCACGGGAGGCTGTACCGCATCCCAGGAGAGATCCGGCAGCAACGAATCACCGAACTCCTGAATCTCGTCGAACTCGAGGACCGGAAAAATGATATCGTCAAGACATTCTCCGGCGGCATGCGACGCAGGCTCGAGATCGCCCGGGGACTCCTCCATCATCCTGCTGTCCTCTTCCTCGATGAACCGACACTCGGCCTTGACCCCCAAACCCGTAACCACCTCTGGCAGTACATAGCAAATCTAAACCAGGAACACGGGATTACGATCATCCTCACTACGCACTACATGGAGGAAGCAGACCGACTCTGCAACCGGATCGCCATCATCGATCACGGGAAGATCATTGCTCTTAACACCCCTGCAATCCTTAAGGATGGAATCGGCGGTGATGTCATCACGATCAGATCGCCAGACCCGACCGCTATCGTCGCAGCCTTAACAGAACCGTGGATCTCACGAATAGAGCAGCACGACGGGCAGGTGACTATCGGCCTGCAGAACGCTGAGCAGCACGTAAGTGCCATTGTGACACTACTCAACGGAATCCAGATCCCCATTGAATCTATCTCAATCCATAAGCCGACTCTCGAGGACGTCTTCCTCTCCTTTACCGGCAAATCTATCCGCGATGAGGAAGCAGACGGGAAAGGAAATATGCGGATGTACCAGAGAATGAAGAGGCGGTAACCATGGATATTATTTATACCATCTGGCTTCGGAGCATGAAGCGATACATCCGCTCGAAAAGCCGCATTATTGGCAGCATCAGCATGCCGCTCTTCTTCCTGTTCTTCCTCGGATTCGGGCTTAACTCTGTCGTTCAGATTCCTGGAATGGGCGAAAATTATATCGCGTTCCTGATCCCGGGTATGGTTGCGATGAGTGTCCTCTTTACATCCGTCTTCTCTGGTATCCAGATCATCTGGGACAAGCAGTTCGGATTTTTGAAAGAGACGCTTGTTGCTCCCGTCTCTCGTCTGGAGATCATGCTGGGGCAGACAATCGGTGGTGCGACAACAGCGTTCATCCAGGGCATGATTATTCTCGTCCTTTCGCTCTTTGTCGGGCTTAAGAACGTGAGCATACCAGGGTTTTTTATTGCATTCGGTTTCATGGCTCTGATCGGAATCGCCTTCACCGCATTTGGTATTGCTATCGCATCAAGGATGGAAGATATGACCGGGTTCCAGCTCATTATGAACTTTGTTGTCTTTCCTATCTTCGGTCTCTCGGGAGCACTCTTTCCAATCAGCAGCCTGCCACCGTTCCTCGCCCCGATAACGCTCATCGATCCTCTTACGTACGGGGTTGAAGGTATTCGGTACGGTCTGACCGGGGTCTCACAGATAAGCCCCCTCGTAAGCCTCACTGTTCTTGGGGGATTCACCGTTGCCATGACCATTATCGGTGCATACCTGTTCAGGACGATCAAATCATGAAGGTGAGAACAGATTCATGGAGGTTCCCGACCTTCTACCCGGGGATGAGAGATGAATGATGGTGATATCAGTAGTCTGGATGGGTGACTCACACTAAAAGTCCTCCATACACCTGGCCACACACCGGGATCCATCACCCTTCTCCTCCGGGAGGATATGGCTTTTATTACCGGGGATATGGTGCAGGTACCAGGTCGTGCTCCAATATACTCAGATCCTGTAGCACTGGTCAGATCTATCAGAAAACTAAAAAATATTCCAGGTGTCAGATATTTTCTCCCCGGACACGATACTCCCGTAGAAGGAGATGAAAGGTACCGGGGTTTTGAAGATTCCCGGGCAGATGATCAGGAAATATCTTCTTTACAGTGAATCAAAAAAAAAAAATGGTTTTATTACCAGGATTCAGTAAAAGCACTGTTGGTATATAGATCTTCAAGCCGTCCCTTATGTCCACGTTCCATCTTTGCAAGCTCTGTGAAGATCATCTTCTGGTCCGGATCAGCACTTGCATCTGCAAGTTTCTCATACATCTCCATTGCTTCTTCTTCTTTCTTAATTGCCAGTTTGAGCCCATCAAGAGGTTTCATATCAGACGATGGAGAAGGACTATCAAGAATGTTGGACAATTTATAGTCCTTGACTTCATCAAATTTTAGTTCTTTCCTGCTGCCGGTAAGATACTCCAGAAGAGTCTTTCGGTGATATGTCTCTTCCTTCGCCAGTTCTCTGAATGTGACTTTCAATGCGGTATCATTCACTTTGTCTGCAAGTGCAGTATAGAGAGCATACGATTCAACTTCCCTATCTATCGCGGTTAATAAGATTTTTTTAAATTCTTCGGTTTTCATAAGTAATGCTCCAGGAGGTCAGTTTATTGAGATGGAGGGAAATCACAGGGAATTACTGGATCTCTTTGGTTCAAAATGCATCCAGTTCATCCCGTTTGTGATTCTCTCCCAAATTATCCCGGTTTAACCGGTGATTTCGTTGTACAGAAACCCCTTTCAGTTCGTGTACACTGATTTACCAAGTTTCGGTTCAAATGCATTGTCTGTCTCTACTCTGATCGCATGCGAGAAGAGGGCCAATGGAATCTCCATTGGGCATAATTCCTCACACTGCCCACAATTGATGCAACTGTCAGAGATGTGAGCAAACCTGCGAAGATGGAACATCGGGTCTGCCGGGAGGAAACCTCGGCGAACCATCAGTGATTCTTCCCTATCCTCGAAAGCAGTGGCCGAACAGACCGGACACTTCTCAATACAGGAATAACATTTGATACAGCGTGAAGTCTCTGTATTGATAATATCCCAGAGGTTGTCCCTCAGGCCGGTGAAGTCTTTCTTCCTCCACTTTTCCCCAAGTTTGAGCATTGCACCTTCGGTCTTTCCCCGGATTTCGATACCCTTGGGATTTGCAGCGCAAGTCTCCAGTTTCTTTGCAGCAACTGCTTTTGAGACCAGATCTGCACCCTTCTCACTGCAGATCTCGATAAAGGTGGCATTTCCTGCCTTTTCTCCAATAACTCCCCAGTTACCACAGGCAATATCTGCCTGGCGGGGGATCTTTAACTTGCAGCGACGACAGTTGGTCCGACGTCCGTATCCTTCATCTTCAAGTTCATCCATCTTGATGCCCTTGTGGCCACCTTCGTACTCGATGATGAACTCACCTTTGTCAATCTCTTCCTTGGTAACCTTATCCGGATCTACCCCGTACTTCTCCTTGATCATCTTCCGGGCTTTAATCGGACTGACAGAACCACCACAGTTCACCCCGATCATAACCAGGTTATTTAGATCGATCTCATTTCGTTTTGCCTCTTCAAGCAGCCCCATGAGGTCACATCCCTTAACCACCACCCCGATCTTCATTGTCTTTGCCCCGTCCAGGTATTTCTTGATGAACGTGGACATGAGCAGGGTTCCACAATGGAGAGAACCGGCAGTCTGGTCAAGGGCTTTGGGGTCCGTTATCGCAACCGGGACAGCGTCATAGAGATCGTATCCCTTGCGAACAGCCACAACAGCATCAACGATCTTATTCTCAAGAGCGTACCGCAGTAAACCGGTTACTGCACCCCCACACTCTGCTTTTCCCGCAAGTGTACTGTCCGTGGTCCATGCATAGAGGAGATCTCCTTTTGCTGCCATCTTATTTCCCTCCAGCAATCTTCGCAACCGAAACAGCACAGTGCTTGAGTTCGGGCATCTTTGACATCGGATCGAGTGCCGTGTTGGTCAAATTGTTGACGCCTTCATTGAAGTGCATAGTCATATAGAGGACACCTTTTCCGATATCCGTCGTAACCCGGGCTACAGTTTCAGTCTGACCACGGCGACTCTTCAGGAGGATCTTGTCACCTTCGGCAATGCCAAGACTCTTCGCATCATCGATGTTAATCTGAACATATGATGC
>JAZDKH010000096.1:0-7844 GCA_043803325.1 Methanobacteriota archaeon
CCGAATGGTAGAACGGGAGAGATCAGAATCGGATTCCAGTTTATTGAAACTGATGAATCCTACATCCTTGACTACCGGGACGATGGGGTTGGATTACCTGATGGATTTGTACTGGAGCAGACCGAAACACTGGGTATGTCACTCCTGTCCGGTCTCACCAGGCAGCTCGATGGCACCATAACACAGGTCGCTGATACGGGCGTACATTTCATCATCACGTTCCCATCTAAGAGTTGAAAGGAGGTACCATGATGAACCAGAAGAGTGAGAAGAAAAAAGTTCTGATTATTGAAGATGAATATATCACTGCATCTGCCCTAAAAGTCAGCCTGAAGGAGATGGGGTTTGATGTTGTGGGATCGGAGGATACCGGTCAGAGAGCCGTGAAGGCCGCAGGAGATCTAAACCCTGACATCGTCCTAATGGATATCATCCTCAAGGGAGAGATGAACGGGATTACGGCTGCGAATATTATCAGACAACGATTTGATATCCCGGTTATCTACCTTACCGGACAGGCAGATGATGTTACCATCACTCACGCACTGGAGAGTGAACCCTTTGGATATATCCTCAAACCTTTTGAGGAGAAGAACCTGAAAACCAGCATTACCATGGCGCTATACAAACATGGCCTGGACAAGAAACTGATCGAGAGTGAGAAGAGATATCGGGCTATAGCAGAACTTGCTGAGGATTCAATCCATATTTTTAACCCTGATTATTCTATCGATTATATCAATACCTATGGAGCCCATTTTTTTAAAATTTCTCATTCAGAAGGGGCCACCATATCGATGAACGAGATCTTCCCGACTGATCTCGAAGATCAGATCAGAGCTCACCTGGATACGGTTTTTTCAAACAAACAATTTCTTCGGGCTACGATGCATAGTATGCTCCATGACCATGAGTTCTGGCTTGAGACAATCTTTGTTCCCATCGTCTCTGGGGAAGGAGAGGTAGCCCAGGTTATCGCCCTCTCCCGTGATATTACAATCCGGGTTCTGTTAGATAAAGAGATGGAGAAGAAGGGGATCATGCAGATAGAACAAAATATGGAACAGTTCCAGATCCTCAATGACCAGATTCGAAACCCTCTTGCCATCATCATGTCAGCCGCATCATTACAGGAAGGGAAGGAGAGTGAGATAATTGCAGAACAGGTACGGATTATAGATGACCTCGTGACTCAACTTGACCATGGCTGGGTGGAGTCGGAAAAAGTCCGGTCATTTCTCCTCAAACATTACGGCCATGGAAAAAAGATATAAAATTGATTGGCGCAGGCTCTGAAATCGTATATCAGTCTAACGTTACAAAAAATGCAAACAAAGAGATGCTATTTTTACTCAAGAAAAATATTTTTCTATCTCATCAATTCTCAGGTAGTTATCAATGGAATAAATCATACTTCAGGGGATGTTTCATAAGTTGTTTTCTGACAGATTTCCAAGGGTTCATATAATCCGGGTGCGATAGAGCGAAGGGAAGAACTAACTCATCATGATTTCTAAAAACCAGGGGGGTGACTGATGGCAACAAAAAAGAAGGATGTGACGCTGAAGAACTCCTCCCCTGCTGCCAAAAGCACCAGTTCATTACTTGACGCTGCAGAAAAAAGGATCAGTTCTTCCCCACCAGTCCATCCCGGAATGAATGGGCAGACTCCGGAACAACTCATCCATGAACTCCAGGTGCACCAGATCGAACTCGAGATACAGGCTGATGAACTCAGGGCGGCGCACAACGCCTTAGAGGAGTCCAGGGACCAATACCTCGATCTCTATGAATTTGCCCCAATTGGCTATATAACCCTGAAAACCACGGCAATAATCTCACGGGCAAACCTGACCGTTGCCGGTCTTCTCGGAACTGAACGGATCAAACTGATCAATACCCGATTCAGGACATGGATCGCGCCAAAAGATCATGAGATCTGGGACCGGTATTTCGCTGGTCTCCTGAAGTCAGAGGAAAAAATCACCACCATCCTTATGCTAAAACGCAGTGACGGGACCACTTTCCCAGCCAGACTTGAAAGTATCTGCCTTTCCGATATCAACAATGGATCCGTAATCAGGCTCGCAATCAGTGACATTTCTGATATCAAGATTGCAGAAAAATCAGTCCAGAGGAGTGAAGAGCGTCTGAGGCTCGCTCTCCGGAATGCACCGGTTTCAGTCACCATACAAGATAAGGACCTGGTTTTTCAATGGGGGTACAACTCACCCCTCGGCCATCTGGGAGAGACCAAGGGGAAGAAAGACACCGATCTCTTCCTTCCTGAAGAAGCGAAGGATCTGATCGACCTTAAACGCAGATCTCTTGAGACTGAGAAGGAAGTTCATGAGAAGATCTGGCTGACCATAGATGGAAAACGGTTCTTCCTGGACATGTATATCGACCCCCTCCGTGATGAGACCGGGCAGATCACCGGGATAGGGGTCGCCTCCGTGGACCTGACTGATCAGAAACTCGTTGATGAAGAACTGCGGAAGACGAAGAATTATCTTGACAACCTCATCACCTATGCAAACGCTCCTATCGTAGTCTGGGATCCGAAATTCAAAATCACCCTCTTCAATCGTGCGGTTGAACTTCTTACCGGCTGGAAAGAGAAAGATATCCTCGGAAAACCCTTTCACATCCTTATACCTGATGATCATATGGGCACGGCTATGGATCTTATCAGAACGACTATGAACGGGGATCGATGGGAAAGTGTGGAGATCCCCATTCTCCACAAAAATGGGGAGATCAGGACAGTAATCTGGAACTCTGCCACCATTTTAGGAGCTGACGGGAAAACTGTCGTTTGCACTATTGCCCAGGGACAGGATATCACCGAACGAAGAATGATAGAGGCTGAATATAGGGCGAAAGTTGAGGAGTATGAATCATTGAACGTGATGCTCACGGAGGAGATAATTCAGCGAAATATATCTGATACAACGCTAAAAAAGACCCTCTCACTCCTGAACGCATCTCTTGAATCGACCGCTGACGGCATCTTTGTGGTTGATAAACAGGGCAAGATCACCAGTTATAACCAGAATTTTGTGACGATGTGGAATATACCCCTGGATATTATGAAATCAGGAGAGAAAGAGAGGGTTATACATCATGTCATACCGCAACTCAAAAATCCGGACGAATTTTTGGCAAACATCGATGATTTCCAATCCCGCCCGGGATGCGAAAGTTTTGATATGATAGAATTTCAAAATGGGAAGATCTTTGAACGCTATTCAAAGTCACAAATAATCGGGGATCACGTGGTTGGCAGAGTCTGGAGTATCAGAGACATAACCGAACGCAGACATGCAGAGGATAAACTTGTTGCATCCGTACTGGAGAAAGAGGTGCTGCTTCGTGAGATCCACCACCGGGTCAAGAATAATCTTCAACTCATATCCGGACTCCTCGATATGACCCGGATGCGAACCGTGGATGAATCGACAAAGAATATTCTGACTGATATGATGCTCAAGATCCAGACGATGGCACAGATCCACACCAGGCTCTTTGAAAGTAAACAATTCGGAAGGATCAGTATACCTGACCAGATTCGGGACCAGATTGCAGCTTTATCAAATATTTTTTCCCATAAAGGGCATGATATCACCTGCGAGATTCATTCAAAAGAAGTATATCTCCCGGTAGATCAGGCGCTCCCCTGTTCACTTGCAATAAACGAGATTCTCTCAAACGCGTATAAACACGCGTTCAAGGGACGGACAGTAGGAACGATTGATATTTCTATTTGGGAGGAGAAGAAACATATCCACATTACCATCCATGATGACGGAATCGAAATGCCTGATGATGTAGATATCCGCTTGTCAAACAGTCTTGGAATGAAGCTGATCAGAACACTGATTCAGCACCAGTTGAAAGGGACGTTTGCGGTGCAGAGCGATAATGGCACGAAAATTACTATAGATTTCCCCATCATTGTGGAGGAGACATAATAGAATGTCAAAAATACTCGTTGTTGATGATGAAGCGATCATCTCCATGCAACTTGAAGAGCGTCTCAGTGCAATGGGATATACAGTAGTAGGTATGGCCGCGACTGGCCTTGAGGCAATCGAGAAGGCCAGATGTTACCTGCCAGACCTTGTCCTTATGGATATCGTAATGCCTGGGAAGATAAACGGGATTGAAGCAGCAAAAGTGCTCACCAAAGAACTGGATATTCCGGTTGTTTTTATCACTGCGTATGCTGACGATGCCATAATAGAACAGGCAAAAAGCGCAAAACCATACGGATATATTGTAAAACCATTTAATGAACTCGAGATAAAAGCAGCCATTGAAGTGGCTCTGTTCAGAAAATCGGCTGAACAGGAGGAGCATCGATCAATAAAATCCGCACATGCTAAATTCTCTTCAGGAATGAATGAAGGACAGATAGGGCAGGAAGGTCTGGCCTATCTTGACCTGCCAGAGATAAAAACCGTTTTGCTTGAGGATATATTTTCTGATATTATTCTCTTTCTCTATACTGACCAGGTTTCAAAAGACCCGATATTTAAATTTGCACTGGAAGAGGGGATAAAAAAGGGAGGGCGAAATTTGTTTGCCTATTCCCAATCTACGCTCCAGAAATATTTTCCAAGAGAGATCTCAAAGAATGAACTGTATACTTACCGGATAAAAAGAAAGGAAGTTTCTGCCCTTCTTCAAGTCATTGAAAAGTGTACTGAATCCTTATTGTATGAAGGAACAACAAATTCGCTCCAGATATTGCTTGATTTTTCTGATACAGAAGAATTCGACGATATTCTTGCCATCAAAAGTATGCTTATTTCTAAAAAAAAGAACGGAACACGGGTATCCGGAATCTTTGCCCTGAATATCGGAAAAATTGATCATACCCCGATAAAATCACTAGCCGAGGACATCCCCAAGATCATTGTGTCAACCGGGAAAGAGACGACGCTCTCTTTTGCACACCATACCTTTCATGCCGAATCTATCTCAGTTGTCCCTCAATCAACCATTGATGATGTCGTAAAAAAGTCTTTAGAACCAGTGGTCTTGTCACTTCTGGAAAAACCGATATCAGGGTACGATATAGTTCATGAGATATTTAACCGATATAATGTTCATATTCCACAGGCACGAGTGTACACCCTCCTTCATGATCTCCTGGAGAACGGGCATCTTGAGATTCGGGTTTCGGGAAAATCCAAATTATACTGCCCTACAGATAAAGGAAAAAAGCACATCAACCAGAAACTCAATGATTTCAAACTGGTGTTTCAGCATATCCTGGGGGGGGAAAGCAAAAATACCGGTGGCATTGGGGAGAAACATCCATGAGATACCTGGGTGTCAGATCCCTGCTGCAGGAAAGGAGAATCGCTCGCTTCCTGCTATTCCCTCTCATTCATCCTATTTTTCTTTTTTAATATAAATTTAACATAAAAAGAATATGACACGATTTGCAAAAACCAGTCATGTTTATATCCTTTCACACACTGGGTTTACTGGCAATAGATAAAAACTGTGAAAGAGTGAATGTCGTCCGGAGGACAAGATGACCTCCTCATATCCATCACACTTTGCTAACATCACCAGAAATATTATCCAGTTACTTAAAAAATCCGAGGATTGGGCAAGAATTATGCATACAAGGGATTCAGATCAGGAAAGACCGGTTAAAAGGGCCGAACCAGTAATGACTCTTCTCAGTGAAGAGAAATTTCTCTGCATTCTTTTGGAACTGCCTGGCATCACTGAAGAAAGAATCAGGATTGATCTTGATCACCACCTGAATCGTATTACTGTCGTAGCATCGAATATCAGGATACAATATAAAAAAGTGATCTCTATTCCATGCGAGGTTCGGTTTAGTAAAAAACGATTCTCTGATGGAGTTCTTGAACTAACCCTCGAAAAAACTAACCCAAATAGTCTTTGTACCCCCTGGCTATAAATTCTCCTTTTTGACCTATAATCCGTTGTGTTCTCTCCTAGATGTATACAGGAAACCTGATTGGTGATACCCGGTATCTCCCACTCCTCCTTTCCTGCTCATACGGGCATAAACCCCCGCCAAAGCCATTGACACCACTAAGTAACATACTGTCAGAAACCAGCAAATAGGACTTTTTCTAAAAAGCAGCTACAAATCATTTTTATTATTTGCCCAGATTCAAACCGAAAGATTCATACCAGAACTTTGGATATAGAATATATGAATTATAGCATACGATTAGGATTCATCGTCTCTTTTCTGCTGATTTTTCTGGTAGGAACCTGCATAGCTGTCGAATCACCCTCTTATATCGCTAATATTCAGGGGGGTGAGAGTGTAATTACGAGTGGAACTGATGGGATGTCTGTGGTTACGGTTAAGGATGTTGTTCCGAATATCTCTGTTACTAATGGAAATACGAGTAGCCTGATCACCGTTGAGGAACTAGTCAATATTACCCATCCTCTGAATGCGGCGTTTGTCATTTCAGGTGCCGATAATAAATCAGTATCACTTGTGGAGATTTCAAATCTGTCACTTTCGGATGATGACACGCTTCTCACGCTTCAGGTAAAACCTCTTACGTTTTATGATGGGGAAGGCCTCAAATCTTATGTTGATAAACAGACTGAACTTCCCTCTGGCAATGACAGAGAAATGAATAGAACGCAATTTTTTATCGAATTCAGTGTGGCAATCGCTGAAAATGGTAGCCAAACGTGTTATGGATGCTCTTATTATTATGCTCCGTTGAATACGTGCGTAAATTACATCTGTTAGATGGTCCTGATTTTCCCCGGTCAATCCCCTGGGAAATTAAAATGTTCGTTTTTTTATCTTTTGTTACTCTGGATTTTTTGCATTCGTATTTACTCATGTAAACGGGGTGACACCTGGAAAAATGTCGTATCAGCTTAAAAATAAGATGGGTTATCGGTCAATACCCGCTACTGTATCCACTACTGGGAGAACTTGTAGGTTTGATTGTTGAGGGGGTGATGGGAGGTATGGCTGTTGGTGACATTGAAGCAACGGGGACAATTCCTGAAACATTAGCAACAACCCACACATTATTGATGCCTTCTCCCTTTACATCACTCGGTTTTGTATCTGCAGCAAAGTAGTACAAAGGCCTACCCATGAAAGCAGTTTGTTTTACGCCGTCTGTCCTGGTTACTGAAGTAAAGTCAGCAGATTTCAACAAGGAAGGGGAGCTCACCGTATCAGCATTGAAAGCCGGCCATTTTTCCAGACATGTATCGATACAGACGCTTGTCATTGATGAGTCATTCATGAAATAATATAACGTTTTACCAGTTCTATCAGTCAGGAATGAGCCAAGTTTGTCTTGTTGTAAGATCATAACGGTTTCATCAGGTTTGACTACAAACCAATTTTGGGTTACATTCTCACCAGACACATCCCCGGGTTTTGTATCTTTCATGTAGTAATAGAGAGGCCAACCCCGGTATGAGGTTTGTTTCTTTCCATCCTCACGAATAATCGTTGAGAAGTCCGATACCATCAGCGGAGGTGACACAGTTATCGTATCCACAGAAAAGATCGGCCAAATGACCGCACACTGTCCATTACAGGAACTTGTATTATTCGCAGGAGTATCTTTTGCAAAGTAATACAAGGTATTCCCCTGGGCATCTACGAGGATGGTGCCGAGAGAACTATTCGTAGTCCCAATAGTATCGGAGGATTGAGCCGGAATCGGTTGCAGAGTGGGTTGTCCTGTTTGTGGCTGTGAGCACCCAGCAATAGATGTTGTTGAAATAATTATCAACAAAAGGAGAAATTGTGTTCTTCTTTTCATAGCATCATCACCGTAAAGGCAAGCGGAAATTCT
>JAZDKH010000097.1:0-2938 GCA_043803325.1 Methanobacteriota archaeon
GTATACGGAGTATCAGGCAGATATTCAGTTGAGTCCGTATCAGCATCGGGACCATCTTTTTTGACACCTGTTTTGCATGAAGCTTCTTCTGTATCACCCCATACTAAATAATCCACATCCTTGAACAAATCTATACTTGAATCTGAGTGGTAATCCATGATCGTTGAACTCACATCTCTGTGGTAAAAAACTGGGTGTTTGTTTTCTCATTCATTCCGATTGAAAATAATCTCTCCTATTTGAGAGTTATTTAAGTATTGAAGGAGCGTGGATTCTAATTAAACGACAAATACAATGATTCTAGATCACCACTGAATGCTTGTTAGCTCTATCTCTGCAGAGTTCTTCTTTGCCGTGATGATCCTGAACTCGGCATCAATTAGGGAACATGTGATCAAATTGCCGCTAAAATAAAAAAGGGAGTTTAATTTGAGTATGAACCTGCAAAATATAATCCCAAATATAAGGGAATATATTTTGCCCTTATCGAGTTGCTATTCTTTCGCTAATACTAATTCAGACTGCGAAGATTTAATATTACCCCCCCTACCCCCGCCGAGTTCAGGGATGATGGCCAATGCTGGTGGTGCATGGATAATACCAAGAAGTTTATTGAGCAGGGACATGCCGGGGGAAAAAGTTCCTTCTTACACAGGCAACCGTGACCGGTGACACTGTCGGAGATCCGTTTAAGGATACCGCAGGTCCGTCCCTGAACATTCTGCTCAAACTCATAGCAATTGTATTGGTCATTTTTACACCGATATTCCTCTGAATAAGAGACTCCATCTCTCATGTGATACATCTGGAATAAGTCTTTTCGGTCTCTTTTTTCCGATTACTTTTATATCATTGAGTGTCATCCTTGGGTTATAATTACACCGTCAACCTGTTCGATGCGTAACGCCACCAATAATTCTGATTTCAAGTATTATGAAATGACGAACCCGATGTTCGGGAGATGAAGTATTATCGGTAAAGATATACCTTTGAAAACCAAGGAATCATTTACTTTCATGGAGCCAGGTACATGAAAATTATTATAGTAACCAGTATTATCGGTCTTATTCTTCTGCTTTTCCCCGGAATTCTAGCAGAATCTCTGATATCGTTTGATCAGGAAATAAAACCAGATCTGTATGCAACCGGAGAACTCATCTCCCGAGCCGGGACGATAAATATTCCTGCTGGTATGGGAATAATTACGGCTACTGCAATTATTCAGCCTTACTGGTCTCCTAAAGACGGATTTTTGCCTGTGCAGATTGTATTCTCTCCCGTAAATCCAGGTGAACTCAATCCATATCCTGAGGAAATAGGGATAGAGGTATTTCAATTTGGAAACGAAGTAAAGGGGCTTTCATTTTCTAACGGGGTTCCTTTGAAACTGGTCACCAGGTACTTCGTTAATAATACTCAAAGTGTCCCGTATTATATCATCCTGCATAATGCCGCGGATAAAGGAAATATGATACATGATTACAACCTTGCATATTCTGCTGAATATGAATCTCTTAATATAAATCAGTCTGCCTATCTGAATGGTGATCCCACCGGAGAATGGAACACGAATATCGGACCGGTTAATCTAACATATATTCCTGAACATAATGAATTACAAAAGTCAGTAAAAGGAATCTTCTCTAATGGCAATACCATCGAGGGAGTATTAGAAGGGCCGGTTTGGTTTGGAGAATGGAGTACAAATATGAGTCTCATAGAGATAGCGCCATCTGAATTAAAAGCAGGGCAATTTATGGCCATCTTTGATAAGAACTGGTCTTCATTTATCGGAACAAAGGGAAAAATCCATAGTTATACGAATAACGGATCTTTTACCGGAGAAAAAATCACCTCCTAATTTTATCTCTTTTTCGTCTCTTTCCCATTAAATGTTCTATCTCCTTGTCTGTGAACCAAATCAGTAGTTATCCTCATCGCTTCCCGGTTCGGTGGCATCTATGGGAAAGCCCTTGCCGGTCGATGCATATGACTCGATCTGATAATGCCGGTGGTATCGCAGAGATGAGCCACCAGCAAAAAAAAGAGATCCGTACAAACACTGAGACCCTTAACTCAGTCGGACAGGCAGCCGGGTTCATTGTCGATGAAGTCCGCCGTCAGTTCAAGGAGATTCCCGGCCTGATGGAGGGAATGACTGATTCAAGTTACGAATCTTTTAATGATCATTTGATTATTGGACACTGTAGAGGCTCGGGAAGGAGAGATTACTTCCCGCGAGAGAGAATATATGTCCCGTCTTTTTGCGCTACACATATTTGTCCATTACGGATAGCATTCCATGTTGGTAGGTTAAGGTCTTGCCATTGGTATGGAGTTAACCTTTGTAGGGTCCGGATCGTGGCAGCTGCTATCCTCATCGCTACTCTAATCATTGTTGGAATATTGTTGATGCAGAAACCTTAGTCGGACTGCTCGTTGGATCTATCTCAGGATGGTTCCTCCTTGCCGTGATGATGGCCAATGCCGGTGGTGCATGGGACAACACCCAGAAATTTATTGGGCAGGGACATTGCCGGAGGGAAAGGTTCCTTCTCTCACATGGGAGCGGTGACCGGAGACACGGTCGGAGATCCGTTCGAGGATACGGCAGGCCCGGCCCTGAATATCCTTCTTAAACTGATGGCAATTGTATCAGTGGTCTTTGAACCTATCTTCCTCTAATTCTTTTTTACCCAATTTTATCCGATATTGAGATCCAAATCGTGATTACATCATGAGCGATTTAATATAGGAATGGTTTTATCTCTCTCCGGATATTAGAAGTTAATCAGCACGTATTTCATCAGATAAAAGGAAAAACAAATTAAAAGATCCAGCACCATTACAGGTATGGTCCCGAATAAACAATGCAAAAATCATACCGGATTATTTTGGCATAGTCTTACGGAACCTGAGGTTTTAGAAAAATTAAACA
>JAZDKH010000098.1:0-12267 GCA_043803325.1 Methanobacteriota archaeon
CATTGATCTGAATACTCAGGTCATTTTTTATCCATGAAAACAGGTTTGATACCGATCAGACTTTTTGAGTTTCATTCGCTGATGGAAAATACACAAAACGATAATCAGTTCTATGCGGGCCTAATGATCCTAGGTCCTCTATGGATGGGGCGTACGGTTGACCACCGATGGAGAGTCTGATAATATCCAGATCTGAAAAAAGAAGTACTTAGGTACCAATAGGCACAGAAGTGGCAGTATATGGATTTCTCTGGTACACCAGAGAATTGCCTAAATTATCCATAATCGATAACTCCTGATTTTCATTCACCAGGTATGAGGTGGCTGCCTGGACGATCTGCAGGTATGTAGTCTCTGTTGCAGAACTATCAGCACAATATTTTTTTGTGGAAACGAGAGGGGCGATGGAGATACCTTTTCCATTAGTACCTGTTTTACCAGTCAGGGTATATTGGCCCATATAATTATTGCACCCTGAATACCCTGAAATATTTGCTTCCCTCTCAAAAATAACCGTAGTCTCTGGATTAATCATCTGAACCTGGGCAGTACCATTCTGTTCTGACATGAGTTTAAGGTACCATGTCCCTGATAATGAGGCATCGACAATCGGAGCCGGAGTCTGAACCGGGGTAATCTCGGTGGAAACCGTGATGGGAACAGTGGTTGAAATTGATGTGGGTATGGGGGAAGCTGGTTTTATAGCAGTCTGACTAGTACACCCAGCCACCAGAACAAGGAGAACCGCAGAGATAACCACACAAACAAGAAGTACTCTCATAAATGGTACTGAGTGATACAGGTTAAAAAATATTGGTGTTGATTCCTCCGCCTTATCTCCTCTATTTATTAGTCATGAATCAGAAGACCCAATATTATCTTCGTATATTAACCTTTGATCTGTTCCTCCTCCATACCTATATCCTTACAGACACCAGATCCCTGTTCATGGATAATATTACTAGATCACCCGGAATTCTTTCAGTTCAATCCGAATTCATCCCAGTTATAAACCCGGCAACAGGTGAAAAGATAGGTGCGATTCCCCGAGGCACTGCGGCAGATGTCGATGCAGCGGTCATCCGGGCGTCAGCAACATTTCCATCCTGGGCAGCGAAAGACCCTGCAGACAGGGGAAAGATTCTGTATAATGCAGCAGCTCTGGTCAGAACCAGGCAGATAGAGTTGTCCCGACTCCTGACCAGTGAACAGGGAAAACCTCTGAAAGAATCAGCAAATGAGATTGCAGGATTTGCCCGTACTCTTGAGTATTATGCTTCCATATCTGGAGGGATGAGAGGAGATTACTCTCACTCATCCCTGTATGGGCATGCAATGGTCTCCTGGAAACCACTCGGTGTATGCGGAGCTATCATCCCCTGGAATGTTCCTGCGATCATTATGGGCTGGAAGGTTGGTCCGGTTCTCGCATCAGGGAACGCCCTGATCTTAAAACCCGCTTCAACAGCTCCACTTACCTGTATAGCGCTAGCCTCCTGTCTCACTGATGCAGGGCTTCCTCCTGAACTTCTGCAGATTGTTCCCGGCCCTGGGGAGGTCGTGGGCGAAGCCATCGCTGCCCATCCTGATATCAGGGCTGTCTCATTCACCGGTGAGATTACGACCGGCAGGAGGGTGGCATCTCTCGCTGCCCCCCAATTTAAGAGACTCACTCTGGAACTTGGAGGGAGCGATCCGATGATCGTATGCAAAGATGCAGATCTGACCGGGGCAGCAAAGGGAGCGGTTGCCGGACGATTCTATAACTGTGGGCAGACCTGCACTGCCGTGAAACGCCTTTTTGTAGATGAAGAGATTGAGAATGAATTTACCGGAAAACTTCTTACTCTGATTGAAGATCTCAAAGTCGGGAATGGACTCTCCCCAGGGGTTGATATCGGTCCGGTTCATACCAACTTACAACGGAGTCGTCTCATAAGCCAGATTGAACGAACCGTTGATGCAGGGTATGGAACCCTTCGTGCAGGAGGGAAAAAACCAGAAACTTCTGAGCTTACAAAAGGTTCATTTTTTGAACCCACCCTGCTTACCGAAGTTGATCCGAGAGCCCCGGTACTTCAGGAGGAAGTATTCGGCCCGGTTCTCCCGGTTCTCTCGTATCATTCCATAGATGACGCAATTAGTGCATCAAACAACACCCCATTCGGCCTTGGTGCCTCTGTCTGGACTCATGATAGCAGGATTATCAGCCGGGTATGTACGGAACTCCAGGCCGGAATTGTATGGATAAATCAACATCTGAAGATTCCACCAGAGGTTCCCTTTGGAGGAGTGAAACAATCAGGTATTGGAAGAGAGAACGGCAGATATGCTCTCGAGCATTATCTTGAAGAGAAGACAATTCTCATCAGACCATAGGTGAAGGCATGGTACAAGTCGGTGTTCATGTCTCCATCGCCGGATCACTAGATAAAGCGGTAGAACGTGCTCTCGAAAGGGGATGTGACTGCTTTCAGATATTTACCAAAAATCCCCGCGGCTGGATGGCTAAAGACATCTCTTTAGAAGATTCAGCAAAGTTTCGCAAATCGGTCTGCAACTCACCTATTTCTCCAATCTATGCCCATATGCCATATCTTCCAAATCTTGCATCTGATAAACCTGATCTGTATCAGAAGTCAGTGGATGCATTAACACGTGAACTGCATCGATGTTCACTTTTAGATATCCCGTATCTCGTCACCCATCTTGGTCATGCCGGAGATAACCCGGAATCAGGGCGTATCCGGGTTATTGCAGCGATCCAGGAAGCAATTAGCCAGGAAGAAGGAAAAACCCGCCTCCTGCTTGAGAACACTGCGGGGGAGCGTAATTCTGTAGGGAGCTCGTTTAGAGATATCAGACAGGTTCTGGACGGGGTGGGAGAACCTAGGCGGATCGGGGTATGTTTGGATACCTGTCATGCCTTTGCTGCCGGATATGATATCAGATCTGAACCGGTAGTGTCGGATATGGTTGATGGTATGAAAGAACAATTTGGAGTTTCGGATATCCATCTCATCCACCTGAATGATGCCAAAGGAGATCTAGGTTCAGGACTTGATCGACATGAACATCTTGGTTGTGGTTCAATCGGAGAGTTGGGAATACGGGCAATCCTTCATCATCCAGATCTCCGATCCATCCCGGTAATCTGTGAAACTCCGGTTGATGAGCGGCGGGATGATGCTGAAAACATCAGAGTAGCACGCTACCTGGCCGGCTAATATCCAATTATTACCAGACAGGGATTTTTTCTTCTTTTATTCTCTTTTCGGGATGATAATTATGCGCCCATGATATGCAAAATCGCCTTCATACACCACCCTCCTTGAGGAATACTTGGTATCAAGCCGAGAACCTTATAGCCGGCGGAAGGAAAGCTTAATGATATGGCTCTCTCCAATGCGGTGGTATCTACCCGCCCGCGACCTGAGAGCCAGGATCAGGTGTAAATATTATGGACAGGATGGGACATATCGCCCGGGGGGTCGTCCTTCTGGTAATCATCGGGGCACTATTTGGTAATCAGGCTACTGCCCAGCCAATAAAGGCTCCGTACGTGATAACATCGCCAGGAATGTATGAGTTGAGCGAAGACGCACGGGGTCTGACTGACACCTATGGGATTAAAATTGAATGTTCCAATGTGGTTCTTGACGGAGGAGGACATTTCCTGGGAGGAGATAACCGTGACCAGTCGGTTGGTGTGTATGCCAACCTGTATGGTGGCTCCATTACCAATGTTACGGTGAAAAATTTTCTTTTGGAAGACTGGGAGACCGGAATCGGATATAACTACGTCAAAGGACAGGATGGAGATACCAACCTCATCGAAAATTGTAACGTGGTAAAGAGTGGCACCGCTATCCATGTCCAGTACTCAGACTATGTTACCGTCTCTGACAATTCCATCAATGATTGTTCTACCGGTATTGTTGTGGATGAGCACTCGACCTTCAGCAGTACTGATAATAATGAGATCAAAAGTGTCGGCCTTGGTATGAGTGTTACTCAGTCGGCAGATATCACTATAGAAGAGAATAATATCAATACCTGTGAGGTGTATGGCCTTGAAGTGGTAGACTCTGACACGGTATCAGTTATAAAAAATGCTATCAGTGACAATAAATATGCAGCACTCCGGGTCGAAAATTCAGAGCAACTAAATATTACCGGGAATAACTTCTCAAAGACTACTACCGGTGCTGTATTGCTTATCGGGAATGAAGTCCATAAAGCATTGATCACCAACAACTGGTTTGGGTCATATGAGGATGTCTCGGTTGATGATGTCAGTTCAGGAATCATCTGGAACTCAACACAGACCCCAGGGACGAATATTCTTGGCGGTCCATACCTTGGAGGGAACTACTGGGGATCCGCCCCGGATGAGAAGGGATTCTCAGATAAAGCTCCTGATGCAGATGGCTTTGGTATTGCCGATAATCCATATCAGATTAATGACAAAAATGTCGATTATCTCCCTCTCACTCATACAACAGCAACAAAAGCCCCTGAAGAACAGGTTGATAATATGACTGAAGCGGTTATTTCCGAACAGGAACAGGATATAGATCTGAGCAATCAGACGATGACACTGGAGGTTCCGGTTGTTTCTGTTACTAATCCTCTTCCCGTTTCGCCCAATCCTGAGCAGAATGAAACCTCCATCATAATACCAGCCATTTCAACCCAGAATCAAACTCTACTAACAAAAGATCCTGAGATCGTAGTAACAAATACTTCACCAATTCCATCAACTTCTGTGAAGAATGTCACTGCCCCGATTCTTGTTAATGAGAATCTAAATCAGACCAATATCACTCAACCGGCTCAGAATGTTCCTGATCAAAACACGTCAATCATGAACCAATCTGTAGCAAATGCATATCCTTCGATCAGTCCGGAGCCTTCAGAAGAGAAAACATCAGACATCGATTTAACTACAACCAAAAACATGACTCCTCCAGATAACCAGACGAATGGATCTGAAGTGACCGGTCAGGATAGTGGCTCATCGCCAGCTTCGGTGGGATATTTGCTATTTACTTCTTCTGAATCTAAGCCACGGGTTATTCTGACAACATCCAGCGGAACCGATGTGACTCTAGATCCAATAGACGGCAATAATCTCACCGTTCCCGTTCCAGTTGAAGAGAAAGTATACACCAGGTACCGGGTTGAGAAAGATGGATTTACTCCAGTTACCGGAAATATTACTCCGTACCCAGGTTCCGGACAGACAACTACCTTCCCAATTGTTCTTATCAGGAGTACAGACAACGCTACTTCTCAACAGATGAATCAGCCCAGTCCAATCTCTCCATCACCCATCCCAGTCCAGGTTTCCCCTCCTCAGGCAAATCAAACTCCCAAGAGCCCAACCCCAACAGTGCAGACAACAGATCAGGAACACATATTGAACAATACCCAAGGAGTAGATCCGGTAATCAGTAATAATACTCAATCAATAGTTGTAACAAATGGAGTTACTACAGAAGAATCCAAAAAATCCCATGTGATCACTGCCACTGCCGGTCCCGGAGGAGCGGTCTTTCCCCAGGGAGATGTACAGATACAGGATGGTGGTTCAATAGCATTCACCATAAATCCGAATGACGGGAAACGTATCGCTTACCTGGTGATTGATGGTATTCAGACAAGCCCGATGTCTGAATACCGTTTTATTAATGTCACAAGTGATCACGTCATTGTTGGTGGTTTTACATAATCTGATTTGAATAGGTCCTGCATAAAAGCACGCCCATTCAGCATCAGGTCCCACTTCACGTAATGGTCGATTTATCAGTTGAATAATCAAAACCGACCGATATAATGGGTGTTATATTTATCTTGCTTCAAAGCGTTATTTGTACCATGAACCCTGCCCGCTGGTCCCACATCATACTCCTGCTGATGATTCTGGCAGGGTGTTCCGGTTTTCCGGGATGTATGGCAGAGCAGACAGGGAATGCGGTAACGACCCCTTCACCCTCTCTCGCCGCTATTGATACTGTATCCAAACCGTCGATAAGTCCTACAGTAAAAACCACAATTGCACCGATTCACACCAAAGAACCAATTATAAAACCTCCGGTAGATCAACCATCAGTAGTTCCATCATATACCCCGTCCCCTGAGCTTACTCAGATACATCCTACGACACCCTCCCAGGAACCAACAAGTACTCCTGAAGAGAGGGCTTCGGTCAGTCCGGGTGATAATCAATCAGCGTCTACGTACTTTCAGTGGGGCAGGGCGTATGAAGATGCAGGTGATTATACTTCTGCGATAGAAGAATATGATCGGGCAATCGCACGGGAACCATATTACTCAGATGCATGGTATCACAAAGCACTTTGCTTTGAGAATCTTGGGATGTGGGATGATGCTTATCAGGCATACCGTTTCCTCCTGACGATAGACCCCGGCTACCCTGCAGAAATGAACCTATCGAACAAATCCATAAATAACTCTACGGATTATCATCTGCCCCCCGGGACAGGCCCTGATGAAGGTACTCCTCTTCTTTGGGTTGCATCAGGGGCAGCAATCGCTGGAATAATAGCAGCAGGTCTACTCCTCTATCATAGGCGGAGAATATCATGGAATGGAGAATTAGGGAACGGCAGGCTCCAAACCCGAACACTATCGTCAGTCCAGGCTCCATATCCAGACATTGAACAGATTCTGGCAGATGTGAGTCCCTATTATACCGGAGATGAAGAGGTATTTCGTGCAGTAATCCGGCTCTCCATTGAGATAGCACGTGAAGGTAGGGAAGGTAAACCAGTCGGAACCTCCTTTATACTTGGTGATAGTGACGCAGTGATGCAACGTTCCCGTCAGCTCATTCTCAATCCGCTTGCCGGCCATTCCGAAGAAGATCGATTGATTACAAGCCCAGACATGCGAGAAAATATCAAAGAACTTGCTCTCGTAGATGGGGCATTTGTAATTCGTGAGAATGGGATAGTTGAGGCAGCAGGACGGTACATCTCTATTGATACGAGCAAGGTCAGACTTCCAAAAGGATTTGGAACAAGACATGTATCAGTAGCAGCCATAACTCAGGAGACGGAAGCTATCGGGATTGTAGTATCTGAGAGTGGTGGCCTGGTCCGGGTATTCGCCAGGGGTAACGTGATCGTTGAGACGATGTAACTCCTCTCTTATTGTAACAGATGACACCTTCTGACGACACCCCCTGTAGATCCTCTTCCATCTATTTGGTATATACCCTTATTCTTACTGGATATCAGTGAGGAAAGCCAAATCCATGAATATTACCTTATGCCCTGCATTGCAGGATAAGGAACGATAAAAAAATTAGAATGCGATATCAGGTCTCTTCTCAATATCCTCTCCGGCAAATTCCAGGTAGGGTAATTTGATGAGACCTGCAAACCGGCCAATAAAGTTGGAAGGTATGGTATCCATCATCGTGTTGAACTGTTCTGCAACATTGTTTGCAGTATATCGCTGACGGGCAATCTCATCTTCAATCTGTTTTACGGCATCCATCAGATTCATAACAGTCTGAGAAGTCTTCAGATCAGGATAATTCTCCATTACTGCAAAGAGTCTGCCAAGAATAGAACGCGACTCAGCCTCAAGTCCGGCGAGATCTCCAGGACCCGCAGATCCCACCGATGCACGCATCGCAGTAACCCGCTCAAGCGTATCTTTTTCAAATGCTGCGTATGATTTCACTGCTCCAAGGAGTTGTTCGATCATATCAAGCCGTTTCTTGAGTGCCACCTTGATCTGTCCTAGAGTTGCCTCGTGGGTGTTCTTCAGACTATAGAACCGGTTATAGATAGAAACGGCCCACATAATCAGACCGATAATGGCCAGTATTAAAATACCGGCAATAATAAGTGTTAACATCAGAGATCAGTTCTCCTTATTTGATCGAACGGATAATATTCTTTCTATCGTATAACAATTACAGGGTTGGTTGAACGGGTTAGAGCAGGTTCTCCGGTAAGAATTTATCAGCCTGTGGGAATCGGTATCATACGGAATCCTCTTCTATCTCACAGATTTTTCCCTACTGCAATGAATATCTGATTCATGGCGAAGGTTCCACCCCTACCCAGTTGTTTACCGATGCGATAGATACACCTGGCAACTTATTATTCAGCACAGAACATTGAAGGACTTCTCCTGATGGCGATTGTGCAGACTAACATCCCGATGACATATGCCAATCATAACCAGAGCAGTCATTCCCCTCATGATAAAAAGGGATAGTTCTAACTTACCGGAAGTATTGATATGATTATGGATTTTCAAGAACCCGCCGTATCTCCTCCATCAGTCGTGGACGTTGAAACGGTTTGAGCACATATCCTTTTGCTCCACAGCTGATAGCAAGTTTTATCATTTTCACCGACTGGATTGCACTTACGATGATAACTTTGACGGCAGGATCATACCCTAATAATGTTTTCATCGTCATTATCCCATCCATTTTAGGCATTAGGATGTCAAGCAGAACCAGATCAGGATGGGTGTTCGTATACTCAAAAATTCCCTGATAACCATCTTCTGCCTCTCCAACCACATCATGTCCTTCATCAGTCACAATCGATTTCAGAACAGTACGCATAAACATAGTGTCATCAACGATGAGAATTCGTGCCATTTTACCTGTCCCGGGTCATCGTACCAGGTGTTGGTTTCTCTGTAATACACTCCGAATCTGCATAGTGGACATATTTATTCTCTTTCCAGTTGGCCGAATCTATTCTAATACCCATTGCCCCTAATATCTTTTCTTCAGTACTGACAGGTCCGATGATATCCAGGAAGAACCCTGCTCCTTCAGAATCGGATTTTTTAACCTCTTCCATTCTGGTTCTACCGCCAAGCGCCTCCTGTAGATGGTTTAACCATGCTGATTTGGTCTGATCTGGTACTGGCATATCATCGATCTTTTTTCCGATGAGATCTCCATATACACTAAGATGGTAATTATTCTGAAGAATCATCTCATGATCCGGATTTATCACCCATATCTCTGCCGGGTTTGAATTCAAAATTGCAGTAAGCAGTTCTTCTTTTTCATAATATGCCTCTTTCAGGATCACCTGCTCCGTAATATCTATAGAAACACCAACCAAAGCATAGACCTCATTCAGATCGTTGAATACCGGTCGTTTTCGGGTGAGGAATGAACGAAATCCTCCATCTCGGGTTTCTATCTCCTCCTGCATCTCAAATTCAGGGATACCTAGTTTTAGAATCAGTTCATCAGTTCTTGTGCGTTGAGCGGCAGTATGTTCAGGGAAGAGGTCGCTTTCTGTTTTTCCCTCGATATCTTCTGCAGGTATCCCGAGGAGTTTGGAAAATTGGTCATTTCCATGAATATAAATTCCGTCCTTGCTCTTGAGATATACAATACCAGGGACGGTAGACAGGATCGTTTCCTGTATCTTTTTCTGAAGAATACATTGTTCTGTAGCTTTTTTCAGGTTAATGTGAGTTTTTATCCTGGCTACAAGTTCCCTAGTTTCAAATGGTTTTTCAAGATAATCACTGGCTCCAAGCATGAATGCCAATTCTTTCTCGGCGATGTGATGCACACCCGTGACCATGATGACGATGATCTCTTTGAGCCGTGGAGATTCTTTGATCTTTCTGAGTACCTCAATTCCGGTCATCCCCGGCATTATCATATCAAGTAATATGAGGTCAGGCTTATGATGATGTTTCAGATATTCGAAAGCTTCCTGTCCATTTGATGCAGTACTTGCCTGATAGCCGATATTTTCTATGACGGTGGAGAGGTATTCGCTAATTGTTTTGTCGTCATCGATCACCAGAACGGATGGTATATCATCCATGATGACCATATTTGATCCGAAGGACATAAATATGAATGCCCTACGATTCTGTCGATAAAAATAGATCTAGTCCTTGATTCCGTGACTATTGGATTACACCCATATTATCTGTGGATTGAATACCCGGCCCGTGAAAGCCGTCGTATCATTTCAATTTCCCAATCTTTATCATTATACCCACTCATCTCCTCAATACTCCTGTCCCAGATATGTCTGAGTGTCTCATTATCACTGCAGAATGTTCTGCTAAACTTGATCTTCCCAACCGGATTGTTTTTATGATCAATAATGAGGAGACGCCAACATGCGTACTCCCTACATATTCCCGGGCGTGTATAATGAACCGTGCAGTAGGCTTTCCCACAGGAATATCTGAAAAAGGGACATGCTTGCGGTAAGCTACTGAAGATACGTTTGTCCTCAAAAAGAACAATCTTGTCATCATCAACCTTAATCTCATGGAGATCGCCGGTATACTGGTTACAAACTAAAAAATCGTAACCTCCACGGATCTCTTTTATCGAATATACCTGACCGAGATGGTGACAACAGGAACCACATTGTGAGCATTCAAATGTCACCCAGCCACTTCCTGATATAAATTTGCAGTACTTTGGCATATAATCTACCTTTTATTTAATGAGAGGGTTATGCAGTGAATTAATTCTTTATCAAGGGAGGGACAAAGCGCAGTAGAGCCTTCCTCCTTCAACAACCAGATATGATCGAAAGTCTATCTGAATATATGATTCTGCAACAGAATTTTATATTCTCCCCACGTAAGATATTCCAAAGATCTGCCATCCAATCCATTGATAAATCTCATTCATTTATTTCATGGATTTTGGGATAACAGATATCTGATTCGGTGATCTGTGAATGTGTACTAAGCAATATGGAGTGAGGTATGAATAATAAAAAATTATTCGTTGGTAATCTCACCTATTCTGTCCGTGACGGACAACTTCGAGCGTTATTCTCCAAATATGGAGAAGTTGTCAGTGCTAATGTAATTGAGAAGAAGGGATATGGGTTTGTCGAGATGGCAACATCCGAACAGGCAGATACCGCACGTGAGGCTCTGAACGAAACTGAACTTGAGGGGAGAAATCTTCTCATCGATGGCCTCAGGCCACCTCTGAAACCAAAAAAGAATCCAGCCAGACCGGGTATGAGTGGTCAGGGGGGGAGACCGCCATCCCGGCCAGGCTATAAACCAGGGCAAACTGGATATGGGTACCGGGGAAAGAAACCATCGCCACAATTCGGACAGAAATCTAAAAATCCAGGACAGGCGGCTCGCAGTGGTTCTTCTATGCCACAGAGACGGAGTTCTGGTAGCGGTCCCCGAAGACATTAATCCCTTTCATGAAACACCCTCGGTGTTTCATGTAATCATCTCCATCCCGCATCAATCATTTCTTCTTTAGGCAAAATCTCCACCCACATCTGAATTCTCCGACTGATTCATCAGGAGGACATGATATGCACTCAGTGCTAATCGCCGGATCTATGGACCTTGCAAAGACCGGGTAGTCTACCATACCGATCTCTTTGCATGGGAAAAACGGAAGACCTTTCCGCGTTCGAGCATCTTGTGTCCGGCAGGTCACCATATGATACTCAAGGGTATTTGGATCAGGTCTGCGAATCTCATATTGGTTGAGATGCGCAAAGAGACGGTGTTTCAGTGCTATTTCCAGGGCGTCAAGACCACCATTATCAGGGAGATGTAACCTCCTGCGAATCCGTTCAGCTTCTATGAGGGAGAACTGTTTCCAGACCATCACGTCACAGGCGATCGCTATATCAAGCCCGAATCTCTCCTCAATAGCAAGAAACCAAAGCCCATCGATTGCAAGCCAGTTCTTCGCAGCATCAGTAATCTCATGGGTGAGTGCATCGAAGGGAGAATCATTCATAGGATCCATAACAATTTTTCAATCCATTGAGTCTTCTAACTACCGGGTTATGTTACTTCACCATTGGGAATCATTTCAGTGCTATTGGCCTGGTTTTACCAGTTCTTTAAAAAGAACCAATATTTTCGAGGATACTAAATATATTGCGGATCTCATGCCCATCGTTGATAGAAACAGGAGAGCAGGCGATTATTACGAGAGACAAGTCAATCCCTGCCCTATTAAGTTATAAATATACAGGGGGCATAAATTAAAGTACTTTATGGTCTCGATTCTATATGTCGATGATGAACCGGGACTTCTTGATATCGGGAAGATATTCCTCGAAAGAATGGGAGATCTGCGGGTAGATACTGCCCCTTCTGCCAGAGATGCAATTGCAATACTGAATGTTCTTCAATATGATTGCATTGTTTCAGATTACCAGATGCCGGAAATGGATGGTCTTGCATTCCTCACATATGTACGGCAAACCTGGGGTTCCACACCAT
>JAZDKH010000099.1:0-2698 GCA_043803325.1 Methanobacteriota archaeon
GGTTCTGGTGCATCAGGGACAGCTTTTCCTTGAACAACCAATTGCTGACCACTCTGAGTTGCCAGGAAATCAAGTTCACTCGTAACGTAATCGTTTTGAATCCAGAGAGGATAAGCAGCGAAAATATCATCCTGCTGCTGATATATCCGATCCCTGTAGGCCTGGTAATCGCGTTCCAGACTTTTTTGAGCTGCTCTTCCTTTATCTCCCGATGTCCTGAATAACGTCCCGCCCTGGATTTTCACATCAACGCCAGCTGCCTGTGGCGATATATCGCGAGGCAAACTCGTATCATATGTGACATACCGAGGGTCAGTCCCAACAACATTGAGGTATGCAGGATTATCTATCCCGAGCTGATACATTCCATCCTGCAGATGCATTCCTCTTTGAGCCGCAAATCCGCTGACCAGAACAAGGAGAACAAGAAGTACGATCGATAACGGGAGCAGATCACGGCTCATCGTACTAAAGAACCTTTTAACCTCCCAACGGGAAAGAATGATGAGCTGGTTAAGTGACTGCATATAGGTGAGTGATTGAACCCCCCGCTATATCAATCATCAACCTCATGATCAGGGAGCATCTATATGCTTTGTAAAGTACAGGAAAAAGAAGTATGATCGAGGCATCCCATCTCTCCAAGAGGTACGGTGAGGTTACCGCCCTTCATGAGATCTCATTCACATGCGATGAGGGGCAAATTCTTGGAATAATCGGACATAATGGAGCAGGAAAAACAACTCTTCTGAAGATTCTTGCCGGCCTCATTACCCCGAGTTCAGGCTCCCTGGTTATAGGCGGAAAGGATGTACTCAGCGACCCCATGCTAGTGAAACGTCAGCTCGGGTATCTGCCTGAAGAATCAAGACTTTACGAAACGATGTTGGTTTCCGATTATCTTCAATTCTTCGGGGAAATTTACGGATTGAAGAGAGACATAATCAGGGCCAGATCTGATATGCTTCTGACTCAGTTATCCTTAAGTCCGGAAGGAAAACGTATCGGAAACCTATCAAAAGGGATGAAACGGAAAGTGGCCATCGCCAGATCACTTATTCATGATCCTTCTATTCTCATCTATGATGAACCTAGTTCAGGACTAGACCCGATGACCAGTCGGTTCATCATTGAATACATGAAAGGGTTAC
The DNA here is from genome assembly GCA_043803325.1 of Methanobacteriota archaeon. Taxonomy (GTDB): domain Archaea; phylum Halobacteriota; class Methanomicrobia; order Methanomicrobiales; family Methanospirillaceae; genus Methanospirillum. The sequence continues at coordinate 1,152 of JAZDKH010000099.1, forward strand.
GTGAACAAGGAAAGACCATCATCCTCTCTGCGCATAATCTAAATCAGGTTGAAGAGATCTGCGATAGTGTTATGATTCTGAAACGGGGAGATGTGATAATCAAAGGGACCATGCCAGAGCTGCGTGAGAAGTTTGGATCTATCAGGTATGAAGTCTGGTTTATAATTCCAGATATAACAACCATGATTATACCCAGAGATGCTGAGAAGAACGGTAATCTCTGGATGATCACTGTGCGGACAATTGCAGACCTCAATGAATTAACATCCAATATAACCGGATCTGGGGGCGTTGTTGAACGTATAGAATCCAAATACCCGTCTCTCGAAGATATCCTGGTACATATCGGAAAATAAAAAAATGGTCAGAAGAAGAGTTTAGCCATATTATACAATTCCATATCTACCTTCTTCTGGAATAGGGCATCAGTAATTGGAACCGGAACAATATGATCACCCTGAAGCGCAACCATAATTCCGAAATTTCCCTGATCTAATTCCTGAATTGCACTAACTCCAAATCGGGTAGCAAGTACCCGGTCATGTGCGGTGGGTGATCCCCCCCGTTGTACATGACCAAGAACAGTAACCCGGGTCTCTGCTTCGATACGCTTCTCGATCTCGCGCCCAAGGATCTGACCGATACCTCCTAACTGCTCATGGCCAAACTCATCTATCTTTCCTGAAGTGGTAACAAAATCAGACATATTTTTAGGTTTTGCCCCTTCTGCCACGACTACTATCGAGAACTTTTTTCCTCTCCTGAATCTTAAGCGAAGCCCCTCACATACCTCTTCAATGTCAAAAGGTACTTCTGGGATGAGTATCTGATCCGCTCCCCCGGCAATTCCTGATATCGTTGCTATCCATCCGGCGTGCCTACCCATAACCTCAAGCACCATAATCCGATGGTGAGATTCTGCAGTCGTGTGAAGCCGGTCTATTGCGTCCGTGACGATTGAAACCGCAGTATCAAATCCAAATGTGTAATCTGTACATGAAATGTCATTATCGATGGTCTTCGGTATTCCAATCACCGGGATATTCATCTCATGCAGATGTGCCGCGACACTGAGAGTATCATCTCCACCGATAGCAATAAGGGCATCAATTCCATACTTTTTTATGTTGGTCAGCATCTGCTGAACATGTGTCTCGTCTTTAAAAGGATTTGTTCGGGAGGTTCCGAGTATGGTGCCTCCTTTTGGAAGGATACCAGTTACTGAAAAGTCAGTAAGGGGTTCTACTTCACCCTCAACAATTCCCTTCCAACCGTTCCGAATACCAATGACTGAGTAATGAAGTTGTTCCGCGGTCTTGACTACCGCTCTGATTACTGCATTCAACCCAGGACAATCCCCCCCTCCGGTCAAAACGCCGATAGTTCGGATCTGGTGCTTACTTTCCGCCATAGATCTTCGACGCCTCTTCGACAGATGCATCATTTACCGTGATAGCATAGATTGCGTTGCACATCCTGATCGCCTCATCAAGGCTCTTTTGATGAATATTCCGTCCTGTGGCATTGCCTGAGCAACCACCGATGTG
>JAZDKH010000100.1:0-3802 GCA_043803325.1 Methanobacteriota archaeon
CTTCAATTTTAATGAAGTTGTCGAGTTCATGGAATGCTCGATCTAAAATATCAAGTTCAGCATTAAAGAGTATCCCTCCTGAAATTTCTTCATTCCACCCTTCAATAGCGAGCATTCGTTCTCGAACCGCTCCCTTCGCAAATGTAAGGGCATAACTAAATGGAGATGTATTTTCTCTGATATCTCTGACTGAGTCCAATTCTTTGTACCCATAAGGTTTTAGATACCCAGCTGGTTCCCCATCTGACTCAAAGAATGAAATGAAGATTCCTTTATTAACCAGAGTAGTGATGGCTGAAGTCTGGATATTATGACCGCCAATTATCAGAAGGTGATCCAGGTCCGACAGTGGAATCTCGGTTATCTTTCCCTGATGTTGAATGTGTAAAAGATCACGGGTTGCCTTAATATGGGAACCATAGCCGGCGATGACTTTCCATGATAATAACTTTTTGCGTTGTTGATTCATCGTTCTCTGCTCGCTCTGGTTGTTTTGTTTTGAAATGTTCGGTAGTTTGGTTAATTTGTTTTATTTAGAGGTCTTTTTTCGACTTATTACTAGAAGCCTGAAAAAAATTTATTTCCTTCGGCGATCCTATTTTTAGTATACATATGGGTTTGAAAGTCTGGAGTCTGGTTCTCGTCTCCGTTATTCTCATTGTTCTTTTGATTGGATTTCTTGCAGGATTTCTTAAAATCCTGGATTTGGGGTTGCTCGTCTTTGCCATATTAGTTCTCCTGGCTTCATTTCTCACCATTACTCGAAAGGATCCCTTATCCAAGATTCCAACTGCCCTGGAGATTGAGAAAACGAAGAGAAAGATAAAAGTTGAAGAGAGCGGAATTCGTATCGCACCAGAAGACAAACTCTGATATCCTTCTTATTTGAATCCAATAAGGTACCCATCAGGATCCTGCAGATATACTTCTCCAGTATCGGATACATGTGGGGGATGGGAGATTATACAGGGTGGATTTGTTATATTTCCCATGATGTGATGAGTTCCTGAAAGGCAGATGTGATCTAACCCATATCCTCCCTGTTCTATCCGGGTTCCATCAGGGTTAGTTACCTGGTAGAGGAGAATCACTGGTTTCTTCCCTGGAAGACCTAACCAGGTGATGTTTTTCTTCCAGGGATCCCGGGGTATAGATGGGGGGGTGATATCAGAGAGCCCGAGGCTTTCATGATAGTACCTGATGCTTGATGACATATCTCTGACATAGAGAACGACATGTCCCTGCTCGGTGATGAAATTCCCGGTCTCTTCTTGTTCTGTTGGGATCAACTCAATCATCCGTCCATCTGGATCTCGTACATAGAGTGAGTGAGATTCATGTACTTCTGAATATGTGGTGCCATCAGATCTGCTGTCCCCATGTTCGAATGAAATATCTGCAATATCCATATCCCATCCAAGATCGTCGGTATCCACATCAGCTGAGAGGATGTACGAAAATCCATAGATAGTATTTCCGGTGACCGAATGGGTATATCCTTTCTCTGGATGGGTTTCCTGCACGAGAATCAGGTTAATTTTCCCGTCAGCAGCTGAGCAATGACAGATATCAGTGTACATATGCTGGATTGTAGTAGGACTCGTCTTAGTTATCCAGTTTTTTACTAATTTAGGTCCGTGAGTAATAAGGGAATGGCCATATTTAAGTGAGGGAGACTGTTCCCGAAGAGATATCGGTTCAGTTACCATCATGTGCAGGATATCCCGATAAAAAATTCTGCTCCGCTCAAGGTTTGTCACGTAGAGTGCAATATGATCCAGGTGTATCGTTTCTTCTCCCATAAATCCCCGTACTGTACCAGATTCGGTCTCTGTAGGAATGAAGGTAATGTTTTGATCATCTTATCCTGGATGGTATTTCCAGGGATAAAAAAAAAGATTTAGGGGAATCGCTCAGCGCTTTTTTCAAGTGCTGCGATAGCGGGAAGTTTTTTCCCGGTGAGAAATTCTATACAGGCCCCACCACCCGTTGATATATGCGTGAACCGCGTGTCATAGCCCATCTTCTCAATAACTGCTGCAGTATGTCCTCCACCGACCACGGAAAAATCCGCATCTGCTGCAGCCCTGATGATCTCATATGTTCCAAGGGCAAAATCAGCTTCTTCAAAGAGTCCGGCAGGTCCGTTGAGGACGACGGTATGTGAATCGCGAAGAATTTCTAAGCACTTTTTAAGACCGGTACCCCCTATATCAAGTATAGGGCAGTCATCAGGGATCTGATCTACCGGTACTTCAGTTCTGTTTCCGTCCTGTTTAATTGCAACTGCGTCTGGAACGAAGACCTTATCGCCGAATTCAGCCAGAATTTTCTTTCCGATATGAATCTGTGAGTCATATCCGAGCTGGGTGATGAGATCGGCGGATGGTTTCCCGATTGCCACCCCCTGAGCTGCAAGGAAAACGTTGGCAACCACTCCGATGGCTACCACCCGATCAGCAATTCCATTTGCCAGTACATGGCTGGCAACATCAATAGAATCATCAACCTTTGTGCCTCCAAGGACAAAGGTGACCGGCCTTGGAGCTCCTTCAAACACCCGTGAGAGGTTTGTAACTTCTTTTTCAAGAAGAAGTCCGGCGAATGATGGCATCACTTCAGGAAGGCCTACAATCGTGGGCTGTGAACGATGGGCAGTTCCAAATGCATCGTTCACAAAAATATCACCCATACGTGAGAGTTTTCGAATCAAAAGGGTTTTGGCGGATTCTTCACCATTGAGTTTCAGGTTTTCCTCAGCATTGAACCTGACATTTTCGAGCATGACCACATCACCTGGTTGTGCATTCCGTACGGTATCCAGTGCACAGTGACCGAAGATCTCATCAATAAAGGTTATTGGCCGGCCAAGGAGTTGTTCAAGCCGGTGCGCATGTGTTTCTAGCGAGGTAAAATCTTTTTTTCCCGGACGGCTCTGGTGGGTGATGATTATACAGATTGCGTCTTTCAGTGCTTGTATTGTTTTCAGGTGCTCCCGGAATCGTTTATCATCAAGGATAACTCCTGCCTGGGGGTCGAGGGGGGAGTTAAAATCAACCCTTAGAAGAACTCTTTTTCGTGTTACGTCAACCTGCGATAAATTCTTAATCATGATAAACAGGTGGCCTCCGGCCGATTTTCAGAGATATCTAATAGTCATGGTAGCTTGTGTAAATTATTAATGATACCTGTTCGTATTTCAGGCATCCGAATTCAACTGATTGATACCTATTTTTAATGACAGTTCTGTGACTTATGAGATGATTTTTTCGTTAGATGGCGTGGAGATTAGTTATTTGGAGATCATCTCAACAGTGTTATTATACCGAAACCTCAGGTAAGGCTCGTCAATCATTGGGCTTATCGGTTTGAAGAGGTTTTTGGATAATTTCGTAGATAGTGCATGTATTAATGTCCGAGAAAATATACATCATCCGGATCTTCGTTGATATGGGCACAAAAGCGCTATATTTAATGACTAATAATGCACTAAATAAAGTACTATATGTCACAGATGAACCCTTCCGAAGACATACATTCAGTAACGGACCTGAAGCGTCATACTCGCGATATACTAAATCATCTCCATGCTACGGGTCGCCCAGTCATTCTCACGGTCAATGGGAGAGCAGATTCTGTTCTTTTGGATGTAAAAGTATATGAAAAACATCTACAGGCTGGGAATTTGGCAAGACTGCTCGTCCCGGCTGAACAGGATGTGGAACATGGCCGTACCCGTTCAGTTCGTGAGTTTGTAAAGAGTTCAAAGTTGACAGAAACATACAGGGTTGAGATCACCACG
>JAZDKH010000101.1:0-5406 GCA_043803325.1 Methanobacteriota archaeon
ACGTTCATTCTGTTGAACGTGTGAACGAAAATAAGAGGTATGAGAGAGGATCTGTGGATTTCCCACTACTTAGCCTTCATAGCATGGAAATCATAATCCGGAACATAGTCTTTTACTGCGTTTAACTGGGTAGTTCCCGGAACCGTTTCAGGAATCTCCATCATCGTGTAGAAATCCTCAAGACTCATACCGACATACGTTGCCCCTTCCTCAATTGTCATGGATCCTTTGAGATCAATTGAATTCAGGTAATTACCACCTTCCTGGACACTCTCTAAAGAGGGAACCGTTACCTGCATGAGGCCGACAGTATTGAGCAACGCAATCGCACCGATGAAAATGCAAACAGTACCAATAACAAAGAGCAGGGATTGCACTTTTTTCCCGGCAAATGTCATAGAAATCACGGGTGTTTTTGACGGGCAGACCTCCACACACGTGGTGCATCCGATACACTCGGTGGTATTCTTTACTGTCTTTCTCCCTGGATCAATCCCCATCGGGCAGGACCTGGCACATTTCCCGCATTCCATGCAGTCAATCCGGGTAACCCGTGTTGGACTGATCAGTGAGAAGATACCAAACATGGCACCAGCCGGACAGAGATATTTACAGAAGAAGCGGGTGTTAACGAGTGACACGATGAGGATCACAATCAGGATAGCAAGTCCGATCCCATTTTCACTGATGATTTGTGCTCCTGACCAGATATGGGCATATGCAACATAGGGATCATATGGTGAGATCCATATTGAGGTGGTAATCCAGGCCATGACTATGGTAATCACGAGGATAATGTATTTCAGAATCCTCAGTGGCGTATCATACTTATCCGGAACTGAAAGATTTTTGGGATGTATCTTCCCGATAAACTCAAAGAGTGCTCCGAACGGGCATACATTCCCGCAGATAGCCCTGCCAAAAATGATGGTAAACCCGAGAGAGAGGAACAGCAGGGTCATTGTCCCTGAGAAGAGTTTCTGGAGGTTTGCATGTCCTGACATCCATACCTGCAGATTCTCAAGCCCTCCAAGTGGACAGATTGCGTGAACTGACGGGAATACGTTGCCTGATGTGATATGCAGGTAATTGAGGATCAGAGAGGCGATCACGATGATCCCAAGAATAGCCCACCGAATATATCTGACGTTCATGATGCTACTGTATTCAATAACCCGTGACCCTGGATGGGGGTATTTTAGAGAAAAATCCGGTTCTTTTCCGGGAATAGACGTATCATATCAGGATCGCTCTATACCAGGCATGAGTTCTCATCAGTTTCAGTATATGGAATGATACTCTCTGTTGCACCTTATTAACTCATTGGTAAAAGGATTTAAAAAAAGAATTAGGTGGTAAACCGGCAGCCAGATCCCCGGCCATCAGGTCCATGTCCGGTCCCGGTCTGACCAGATCTCATTCCGGTTCCATCCCGGGGTTGTGTTCCGTTATATGGGCAGTCGGCCTGAAGACATGTTCCGTTTCCAAACCCGCCATACTGTCCACCCGCATTCTGGTTTACCTGTCCGCCGTACTGGGAACCGGTTCCATCCTGTGGACCAGCCTGCACTGCTCCGGAGACCGGAAGGGTCAGGGCAAGGATTACCAGAGCTGCGATAATACTGATTCCTAAAAAACCAAGGTTTGTTTGTTTCATCATTTCACCAATTATGTAACTTACTTATTTTTTCCGTACTGGACTCCGGTTCCATCACGTGGTTGAATCTGGTCGTATGGGCAGTCTTCCTGTGGGCAGTCTGGGTTAATACAGACACCCGTGCCTGCTCCGGATCCGCTCTGCAGCATCATTGTGTTGCCTCCCTGACCGGCTGCTGAAACCGGCAGGACAGATGTGAGGGCAATGAGCCCCACGATAAGAACTAATACTATTGTTTTCATGATTCCCTCTTCACCGCTCGTGCGGTGCATAGACATACAATAGGGTCGATGCAATATAAACGGCCAGAATGAGATCGGTTATTCCCCTAAGCCCGGAGGTTATCAGGGGTAGAGGATACAGGCACACATGAGCAGATAATCTGATTGGATGGAATAGATAGAAAGGGTCTGGTTCCGGTTATTGGATATGTTGCGGGTTTATTTCTATCACCAGGTTTAGATTGCCATACCCAACTTCCATTCACCATCCCAACCACATTGATCATCTGGTATCTTCCTCGCGAAAGAAAATAATTCGATTATGTGGAAATCGATCTCCGAAATTTTTCGAAAAATAGATCTTGGGTAATCTTCATATCCTGGTCATACACACGTTCACTCTATGCCGGACTTACACCGATTTCGGGTTCTATATACGCTCAATATCCAACAAATTAAGGTTCATCTGGTTCTATTCCAAAACCACGACTCCTGAATGAATTCCTGAATCAATACCAGATGTCGTGAACCATCATCCACCGGGATATTTTAACCACATAGAGATACTTTGCATCCGGGTTGATAGATAACGAGCCATTACTTCTGATGATGATCATCCTCTGATTGTCGTATCTGCTCAAAAGAATTCAGCACGATCATACTATACTCAGGTAACCGGTCAGGATCAAGGACAAACCGAAATGGTGCCCGAATGAACCACGGTCTATCAGCACCTTTTCGATATCCTGCATAATGGCCATTGACAAATAATCTCACTTCAATCCTGCCATCCTTGATCAAAACAATCGTTTTTACATCCAGAACCGGGTAAAGAATACAACATAATACCGCTCCTTTGGATAGCAGATCATAGGCAGGCTTGAACAGAAGGAGGAGAGAACAGAGTGGTCGATGGATCCATCTCATGAAAAGGTGGTACATCAATCCGGAAGATCCCATCCAGACCGGTGAGGTAACTCCAATCCTCCTTCGGTGTGTCACAACTCCAATAATATTACGTCTGTCAGGGGGGTATGGATCAGGATATTGATTATTATCACCCTGGGTCTGAATGTTATCGCTTTCTATGCCAACTATCCGGTGGATAATATAGATGGAGTTGCTAGGAAAAACAACAACATCACCAAGGTGCACGTGACGATTTTTATCGACAAACAGAACATCTCCATCAATAAAGGTTGGGTACATGCTTGTACCCCGGTATGTGATCGTATCATCAATAGGTAGAATATTCTTTGAATTTCCTATTTGGATGATGAGCGATGGAGTTGACCTCATAATTCCTGTCTAGAAAAATGCCCGCTCTATATCCTTCCAGAACTCTCCCGTCATAGTGGTTCTTAACAGGCAGGTTGGGACAACTCTGACAAGATCTGATGCGTTCCCAAAACTTGTCATAAGTATCTCCTTTCGAAACATCTTGTCCATCAGGATGAGCTGGTACCTGGTTGCCTGGCGAAAGGAGTCGATCACACAGACCGCAGCTTTGGAGAGCTCCATGGGTTCAATCATATCAGTGTCAGACTGTTTGAGGATACATATCGCTTTCAACGGGTAGGCTATTGTTGTATTCCAGGACAGACCCCCCTCGCCTGTAGCGATTTTGCTCGCTGTAGGGAGGACAGTTACAAAAAACCTGCCCTGGCCGTCAGGGATGACAAGACAGTTCTCATCACCAGGGGCTGACCAGGGGTTTGAAACCCTCCCTGGAGATGTGGATTTACCTCCACCGCTTGATACTACTATGAGTACAGCATGCTCTCCCAGAACCAGGGTTGCTGCATGGAGAAACAGACAGCCAGCAGAAAGCAGCTGCAAACTGATACCAGCCACGAGGAGTTTGATTTCTCCGGATAGGTAACCGGGGTCATTTGATCCCTCATCAGGAGTTCCAATCTCAATCCTCTTTCTCTTGATATTGATTGCTACCGTTCCATATTGATTTCCAAACACCTGCCAGTCATCAGAGCGGTTGGGATCATCAGGGAGAAGGGGAGAGATTATGATACTGCCTGAATCTGTGATCTCACCAGGAGTGAGGGTAAAGAGAGTTGAGATGGTTTTGAGCCACCAATGCCTTTCTGGAGCTGCGGTGACATCCCAGTGATGACACTGGGAGAGTGTGAGGGTATAATTCATAAGATATACCGATAGTTTCTATGTGTACCTTTTCCATCTCGCATTCGCATAACTCTGTTACTCAACCTTCTCTTTGGCATACCTGTTCATCGGGAAGACCCCTGCCTTGTATGCGTCTTCGCAGAACTTGTGGCCAGCAAGCAGATCCTTGTTAACATAGTAGTTGTTTGCAACACACTGACCCAGACAGACATTTTTGATCAGGCAGTGAGAACAGATCCCTTTCAAATCTTTAGGCAGGTGTTCCCTAATCTGGTTTAACACCTCGGCCTTCTCCCAGATCTCTTTAACATTGTCCTTTGATGCATGACCAAAGCACAGATCAGAAACACTTGTCCCGATACCACACAGGGCATACGTCCCGTCAGAGAGTACTCCTAATATAGAGAAAATCCCGCATCTGCTGCAGTTGCCTTCTGGACCAAACAGGGAGGAAAGCGAACGGAAAGCGAATGGGAGGTTCGTCATCAGTTGAATTCGGAGTTTTTTCTGGAGCTCGTTTTGTACCCATCCGGTAAGTTCTATCTGTTCAGGAACCGAAACGGTTTCTCCTTCAGCCAACATCTTTTCTCCTCTGGCTGTTGGTGTGATGAAGTTATACTTGACCGAGTTAGCTCCGATTGATTCTGCATACTGTGCGAGTTCAGCCATCTCGTTCTTATTTCTTCCTGCAACCGCCATGATCACCTGGGGATGAATGCCTGTTTCAACCAGTGTCTTAACACCCTGGGAGGCACGATCAAACGAACCTTTGACCCCCCGCATCCATTCATGGGAGTCGCAGTTTCCATCGATACTGACTGAGATAAAGGAGCCCGGGCAGGATTTGATCAGATCTGCGATATGCGGAGTCATCGCCACTCCATTTGATTCAATGGTCAGACAAAGATTGTTGTCCCTGATGAACCGAAGGATTGGAATGATATCCGGATGAATTAGCGGTTCTCCTCCGGTCAGTTTTACCGCTGAAAGACCAATGTCCTTCGCTTCTGTGACGATCTTTTTAAAGAGAGAAAATGGCAGGAATTTTTGCGAGCGGTCTGAGTTTTCAAAGGTCGGTGCTATCCAGCAGTGACGGCATGCCATGTTACAGTCGCCGGTGAGGTAGAAGTATAGAGTTCCTAGTGGTGGAACATTCGTTGATGTATCCATATTATTACCTTTTTTGAATTTGCCTGCCCTGAATTTGTTTGAACAAAAATTATGGTATTGAGACTATCCTGCCTCCCTCAGCCAGGAATCGTTTCAGACAGCCGCCCGGACTTGGAGCATACACATCACCGGTCCGTGAGTACCCATCAGCCGGGCAGTTACCAGTGCAGGCCATCAGGTAGTCACACGAGGCACACTCAGGGAAGGTGGAGAGTG
>JAZDKH010000102.1:0-11684 GCA_043803325.1 Methanobacteriota archaeon
GGGGTATCCTCTCATGCTATCGAACATGCGTGTAAATTTCTGGAGCATGGCAACCAGCAGGGAAAAGGACTGTCCGGTGCTCTTGTTATGGATACTTCCTCATCTTTAGTAAAAAACCCGGATGGAAAAGGAGTCAGGGCAACGACCATGGATTTTACCCCTTCTGCCCATCGCGAGATTGATGGCATGTTAAAGCAGCATGGCCTTTCCCATTCCCGTCTGAAAGAAGCCCTTGTCCTGGCCACAAAAGTGGCACATGCACCCGGTGCCAGGGCAGAATTATGCTATTCTGATAATCCGGAGTACCATGTTGGATATGTAGCAATCACGGGAAAAGGGTACTTCAGAATACCCCATCTGAAAACGCCATCTGCACAGGGAGGAAGAGTCTTTTTCGTTCATGAAGATGGGTTTTCCTGGGAATCATACTCCCGGTATCTCCGAAGCACTCCGGTCCTTATCGACACCATCTCACCATTTTACATGAAAAACTCTTTTTCATACGTCTTACATGGGGTCCCCAACCGGACACCGTTGGGGTTTATATGAATCTTTCATGCAACGAAATCCTTTCAGGATATGAGTAGTTTTTCTCTACCGGTGATATTCATGAATAATCAAACAATCGAAACTATTGATAAACAATGTATCTGGCATCCATTCACCCAGATGAAGGAATGGCAGGAAGAAAGTCAACTCGTAATTACCGGAGGAGAAGGGATCAGGCTCTGTGATGAACACGGGAACTGGTACTATGATGGCAACTCATCCATGTGGGTAAACCTGCATGGACACCGGAAACGCGAACTTGATGAAGCACTCATGCATCAACTTGAATCCATCGCCCATTCGACCTTCCTCGGCCTGACCAGCCCTCCTGGTGTCCTGCTCGCAAAAGAACTCATCTCGATTGCCCCTGAGGGTTTAACACGGGTTTTTTACAGTGACAGTGGATCCGAAGCGGTGGAGATTGCGTTAAAGATCGCATTTCAGTACTGGCAACAACGGGAAGATCCCATTCCATCCAAAAAGATGTTTCTCCACCTGGTAAACTCCTATCACGGAGATACCCTTGGTTCGGTGTCTGTGGGAGGAATTGACCTTTTTCATGAAACGTATCACCCAATGCTTTTTCCGACAATCAGTGTTCCCTGTCCGTACTGCTACCGGTGTCCAATGGGGTGTGAACAGAACAATTGCGGGATGAAGTGCCTCGAATCGCTTGCCAGCGTACTTGAAGAACAACATGAAAAAATTGCTGCGTTTATCATCGAACCGCTACTGATGGGTGCAGCAGGGATGATTACCTTCCCGGATGGGTATCTTACCAAGGTCAGGGAACTCTGCACAACCTATAACATCCTCCTGATAGCTGATGAGGTTGCGACCGGTTTTGGCAGAACCGGGAAGATGTTTGCCTGTGAGCATGAACAGGTAAAACCAGATATCATGGCAGTTGCAAAGGGATTGACCGGTGGATATCTTCCCCTTGCAGCAACCCTTACGACAGAGGAGATCTTCAATGCTTTCCTCGGGAACCCGGATGAGGCAAAGACCTTCTTCCATGGTCATAGTTATACCGGAAACCAGCTTGCCTGTGCTGTCGCTCAGGCAAATCTGGAATTATTTAAGAAAGAGCAGATCATACCGGCATTACACGAGAAGGTCAGGATAATTGAGTCAGAATTGAAACGGTTCAGGACCCTGTCTCATGTTGGTGATACCAGGCAGGTTGGAATGATGGTCGGGATAGAACTGGTTAAAAATTCTGATTCCAAAGAACCGTATCTTCCTGAAGAGAGAATGGTGAAGAAGGTGATCCGGGAAGCGCAAAGCAGGGGTATGATCACCCGTCCTCTTGGTGACGTTATTGTATTTCTCCCTCCGCTCTCATCCTCTCCGGTGGAGTTGCAGACGATGCTTGATATTCTGTTTGAATCCATCAAGGCGGCTACTAGTGATTAAATGATCAGGCATCTAAAAGCCCGGATTGACGCAATACATGAGTCCGGGCGATATCGTCAACTCCGGCTGGTAGAGCAGACATCAGGACCGGAGATGATCATGAACGGGAAGAAATTCCTGAATTTTGCATCAAATAATTACCTCGGACTTGCAAATCATCCGGTCATCTGCCAGAGAGCAGCAGAAAGCATTGCCACCTGGGGCGTTGGATCGGGTGCATCCCGGCTGATCACGGGGAATACAACCCTGCATGAAGAACTTGAAAAAAAGATTGCTGATTTTAAAAAACAGGAATCTTCAGTTCTGTTCAATTGCGGATATATGGCGAATGTGGGGGGCATTTCCGCTCTCGCGGGAAAAGATGATATCATCTATTCAGATACACTCAACCATGCAAGTGTCATAGACGGTGCCCGTCTATCAAAAGCAAATATTTCTGTTTATGATCATGGTGACACCCGGGATTTAGAAGCAAAGATCAGGGCAAGTGGAAAGGAGGGTGGACTCATCGTCTCAGACGGAGTCTTCAGCATGGATGGGGATATTGCTCCACTCCCCGAACTTACCGAGATTGCATCGCAGTACGAGTGTGCCCTGATGATTGATGATGCCCATGGCACCGGGGTACTGGGGAAGACCGGGAGAGGAGTATGTGAACATTTCAACCTTTACGAGGGTGTTGATCTGCACATGGGCACATTATCCAAGGCCCTTGGGTCAGAAGGGGGCTTTATTGCCGGATCAGATATCCTCGCAGATCTCCTCAGGAATGTTGCACGCCCGTTTATTTTTTCAACCGCACTCGCCCCATCTTCCGTTGCTGCAGCATCTGCAGCTATCGATGTATTACGGGAGGAGACCTGGAGAGTGAGAACACTATCAGAAAATTCCCGGTATCTCCGGGAAGGTATGAGATCCATCGGCCTTACGGTTCCAGATGGAATAACCCCGATAATTCCGGTTATTGTGGGGCAAAACAAGGATACAATCTCATTCAGTTCAATTCTGGAGCAGGAAGGAATATTTTCTCCTGCCATCAGACCTCCCACCGTTCCCGAAGGATTGGGGAGAATCCGGGTTACTACCATGGCAACCCATACCCGTGAACATCTTGATCAGGCACTCTCATCGTTTGAGACAGCCGGAAGAAAAACAGGTCTGTTCTGATGAATGGTTTTTTCATTACCGGTACAGATACTGAGATCGGAAAGACTGCAGTAACGGCAGCTCTTGCCAGGTATTTTTCCAAACGGGTTCAGGTTGGGGTATTCAAACCGATTCAGTCAGGGGTTATAGATCTTTCTGAAAGTGATGCATCGTATCTTTCCAGGGCAATCGGGTACCCGGGACCGTGTGAAGACTCTTTTGCCTACTCATTTCCGGATCCGGTTGCCCCAATCCTTGCTGCAGAGTTGTCGCATGTTTCAATCTCCCTTGAGGTTATCAGGGAAATGTATGAACGTGTACAAAACCGATCAGAACTCATTCTGGTAGAAGGAGCAGGAGGGCTGATGGTTCCGGTTGCAGAAAATGTTCTGATGGCTGATATCGCCATCGCATGTAATCTGCCGCTCCTTATCATCGCCCGTCCTGATCTCGGGACAATCAATCATATTTTGCTCACAGTCCATACGGCCCGATCTCTTGGAATTCCCGTAAGAGGCGTCATAATCAATGGATACCGGAGTACCTCATCCGGCCCTGATATTTCCAAAACGGTCTCTCTCATCCAGGAGTTTGGAGATATTGAGGTTCTGGGAGTTATCCCCTGGATCCATGCTCCTGATACGATGTCAGTGATTGATCAGATCTCACAGTGGATTCACAATTCCAATCAACCCCTGACGAAGATAATCTAATTTGTCAATAATTATCAAAGAGAGAACAAGACCAACAGTCATTGAAGCATGAAAACCCTGCTGGCAACCGGTGCTCCGGCACATCCCCAGAAAATCCCATGAACAGAAGACCCAGAAGAAGAGGAATTATTTAAATCTGCGAAGAATGAGAATTCGGGGAAAACTAGTGATCGCGTTTTATGGGAATAACCATTGGATACCGATCGCCAAAATACAGGTAACACACCCGAATATAAACTGGGGAATGGTATAATATTTGATTACCGTCTTAACATCATCACCGGTTTCCCGATGAATCAACCAGAAATATGGGTCGGTCACGAAACATATAACCCCTGTTCCGGCAACGATGAGCAGGAATAATGCTATCGGATTCAGAACTGTAGAAATTTTTTCCTGGGCTATTAATAATGACGTGAGTGATGCGGTGACGATTCTCGATCCCTGTGCGGTCTGTATAATAGCAGCCAGCAAAAATGGAACTAAAATAACTGGAACTGTATTATAGATCAGAAACAAGGCATCATCAGCAAATGATGTTTGCTGAATGACATATCCAAGTGCTCCTGCACCACAAACATCAAAGATGATTACTCCAGCATGTTTCGCACCAAGAACAAACCCGGTCCAACGACCTTCAGGTTTCGTGATCAATACCGCGGTAATCATCCCTGCTAACATGAAAAACTGGACGAGACTGAAGTGATCAAGATTGAAGAGAAAAATTCCTATCGGGATACTAACAATAAGTACCATAAACGGAGCCCATGCTCTGGGATGAAACCTACTCGAACACTGAGGAAACAAATCTTCATCCTCCGGTGAGGTCTTTTTCAGAATTTTTCTTCGCATATACATAACCATAACTGCGAGAAATGCCAAGGCGAGGGGGATTGCAATCAGATCGTAGGTGATCCGGGAGAGACTGGTAGAAAAATTCTCGAACAATGAAAGGGTTACCGGGGTTGGATAGACATATGCAACCCCAAGGGCACTACCCATTGCTATAAGATATAAAAGAGCGGATCGCTTTTTTCTGTCAGAGGTAAAGTTTTCCATCATCGGTGAGAGAACTAAAAATGAGGTTAATGGACAGGTTGATGGGATTGCCAGAGCAAAACCAGATAATGATGATATTATCGATGGATTTCTAACAATGTGTCTGATATCTGATATAATCTCCTGAATAAATCCTTGTTCAACAAGATATTTTGCCATAACCGAACCCGCGAGGATGGGTATTCCGAAGCTATTAAAGATCATGGCAGATCCTTGAGAAACTTGTGTCAGGACAGTGTTAAGATCTGTTCCCATGGCGATTCCGAATGCCAGAGCACCTCCGGTTAATGTAAAAAACGGAGGCATTTTATATTTGATCCCAATAACAGAGATGAGAATAATTACAATCAGAAATACAATGAGTGAATACATAAATGTATTATTCATCCCACTCAATTTTAATTAGTTTCCGAAATTTATTTTTTTTGTCATTGTAAAAAAAATAACGCGAATCCGGAGGATTCAGGGACAGAGCAACCGCTGAAGCGATAGAAATTTTTCAAAGAGCAGTCAGATGAAAGGCGGCCCGAAAAAGATCCTCTACAACAACCATATGTCCTATTGAACGGGATCCTACATCTTACCCACTGAAACTGACGAAAAGCTAAATTTAAATAAGGACATCTGTCTTCAGCCCATTATCCTTTTATTCTTTTTTAGACTGTGACCGATTCTTCTTTTCCCGGACTAATGCTGATAACACGAGAGCTATTACAGAAAGAATTAACCCGACAGTCATGGAAGTATGAAATCCCTGCATAAATAAACCGGGATCGAGATCAGAGAATGCAATTTCTCTTTTTGTTGCAGTACCCATCGTGAAGAAGGATGCAAAAAGGGCAGTTCCGATAACGCAGCCAAGATACATCGCCGTGACCATTAGTGAAGATCCGGTTCCTTCTTCCCCCCGGGGTGCAGTTTCAACGACCCTGCTGGCAACCGGTCCTCCGGAACATCCCTGGAAAAATCCCATGAACAGAAGACCCAGAAGAAGAGGAATAAATCCTTTCTCCGGATTTATCAGCATAAAGATCCCGGTCACTGCAATTACTAACAATGATCCTGCAATAGCAAAGGGTCTGCGACCGATACGATCAGACCATGATCCCATCGGAATTCCAATGATAGCCGTTACGACCGGGGGAATGAGGAGATAGAGTCCTGAAATTACCGGATCATACTCCATCCCTGCCAGGAGGAAGAAGGGGAGGAGATATATAACTCCCATGTAAACACATGCAAATAAGAGGAATGTAATGAGTGTTGCAGTAAATTCCCAGGTTGAAAACACCCGGAGGTGTATCAGCGGTACCTGGCAGATGCGTTCACGAATCAGAAATAAAATCAGACAGATCATGCAAAATACGCTGCAGATGATGATTTGCACATCTGCAATACCCAGATGAGGTACACGTTCAAGGACATACACCCCTGATGCCATCAAGCCAAAGAGCAGTGCTGCTCCCGGAATATCAAAGGAATGATTATCACGCTTGGTATCTGGCGGGATAACATACCATGCCAGGAACATAATACCAATGCCAATCGGAATATTAATGAGAAATGCCCAGTTCCAGGAGAGATATTGAGAAATGAATCCGCCGATGGCAGGACCGGCAGCCACTCCAATGGATACCGACATGGAAATAGTCCCGAGGGCCGTTCCGAGCATCTCTTTTGGAAGATATGTTACACAGACGAGGATTGCGGTTGCTGCTATCATAGCAGCCCCGATCCCCTGAATAATCCTGGATCCCAGAAGTATTTCCAAATTCGGAGAAAATCCACAAACAGCAGATCCCAGGACAAAAACACAGAGTCCCAGGAGGAATACTTTTCTAATATGTCCCCGTTCAGCAGTCTTTCCAATGATAAGGATGAGTCCTGCCATCATCAGAAGGTAGGTGATGATGACCCAGGATACCGATCCAATATCTGTGTCGAATGATTTTGAGATCTGAGGGAGGATAATGGTTACGATAGAGCCATCAAGCCCGTCTAAAAACATCCCAATTGCAATAACAGCAAGAAGAAGTTTCTGTTGGAGGTGATTGGAGGTGATTGAAAACATGGGGTAACAACTTGGGGTGATTTTTGTAATAAGGATTATCTCTGAAATTGGAGGGGTGGCTTAAAATATTAGCAAATTTTCATTATTTTCCGGGATGAGAAAATATCGCCGCACTCAGGCATGAACTGATTTTGTTTCCCTTAAGGTGTTCCCGAGAGCTGTTCCGGAATCCTGAGCCAAATCCCTTGGCATCCACGTTTCCAGATAGTTTACTAACAGGACACGGATAATGTCAGTTGCTTTTTTTGAAAACAGATTAGATATCAAGTCCCAGCCATGTTCACTATTTTGGACGTGTTCTCTTTTTGTGAACATCGATAAGAAGTCACCAGTTCAGAAGGAAATTTCTCATATACGTTTGTCCCAGACCAGCAGGTTATCTCCGAATTCGGACTTGACATCCGGGTCATCGTCTCGAATGGAACGGAAATGAAAGACATAACCGGACGGTAGAATCAAAACTGGGATATGTTCAGAGGGTAGATGAGAACTGGTGGCTCGGATCGGGCATATACACGTGACCGGCTGACAAGGTCTGATGATGTAGGCCATAAAAAAAGGGACATTATTTTTGGTGAACTTTGGGAATATGCAGCACTTCCTCTTCGAGTTCTTGTACACCATGAACAATCCTGTCAACAAGCGAGAGGATTGCAGGCATTACCACAATCGCTCTGATTAAAGAGAAGAGCACGGCGATAATGGTAGTTAACCCGAAGTTGGAGATGATCGGGAAGGTTGAGAGGATCAGGGCTGAGAACCCGAAGAAGGTTGCAAATCCTGATACCATGATTGCAGATCCGATCTTACTCACACTATTCTTCAGTGCTTCAATCACATCCGGAGTCTTCTCCTTCTCTTCGATGTATCGTTCCATCACGAGGATGGTATACTCAGCAGCAACCCCGATAGTCATCGAACCCAGGCATGCGGTCATGACGTTATAGTCAATACCGAGAATATACATGGCAACTGCATTCCATCCGACTACAGCGGCAATCGGCACAATCGGGGTAATTGCATTGAGGTTCCGGTATACGAGTGCCAGGAACAGGACAACCAGGATGAATCCGGTATAGGTGATAAGTTCCTTACTCTCGACAATATCATTCACCAGGTTGGTAAACATCGCAAAGTTACCGGTAACCTGTGATTTAATTCCCGGTGGTGGAGGATAGAGCTGTAAATCTCCTTCGATATCCACTTTCAGATCGCTCTGGGTCGTAGTTGTTAACTTCACGGTATTAAACTGGATAACTGCTTCGTTATTCCCGTTCACGTACGAATTACTGATATCCTCAGGTATCTTATTCAAAACTGTATCCAGTTCGGTCTGGGTTTGTGGCATCACTCCGTTGTTATAGGTGATCACATAGTCCGCAATACTGGTTCCCTGGGTAATCTTCGATCGTGTTCTGACCTCTAGATCGGTAAACTCCTTCATCCATTTTATCGAATCAAGAGTGAGAACATCTGATCCATGGACGACGATCGGTGCCGTATCAGTAGAACCGATCGTCCGGGTCACCTTATCCAAAGTAGTTTTCGAGGGCATATCGGGAGGGACAAATGAATTTTCATCAGTATTTACCGGAATACGGGTATCTAACTGGATTCCTACAAATGCAACCAGAAGCACGATCAGAAGAACCGGAACCGGTCGTTTTGCTACCCAGACGGCAATTTTTGAGAGGACTGAATCAACTATGGCAGCCTGTTTTGAAACCCCGTGCCCTTTTGCTTTATAATCAATAAGCACCGCGATCAGGGGTATTCCGATGAGGGACGTGATGTAACAGGTCACCACACCGATGATACTGACAAGGCCGAACCCCTGCATCATCGGGACTGGAGAGATGAACATGGCTAAAAATCCCATAGAAGTGGCAAGCATGGCATACATCACGGCAGGTCCGGTCTTGGTTATCGTGATATGAATTGCCTTGGGCAAAGGATTATCCCTGGCTTCTTCCTCAAGACGGGATTGAAACTGGATGGCGTAGTCTATACCTAGTCCTATCATGACCGGAAACGCGGCTATGACGGCCATACTAATCTTATAGCCAATAAGGCCGATGAATCCGAATGTAAAGATAAGGCCGGCTGTGACAATAACAACCGGGAGGAACCGGTGATTCACATATCCAAAGAGCAGCCCCATCACGATGACCATGAGCACGAGTGCTGCCAGAATGAGAGTACCCATCGATTCTCCCATAGCAGCGCCCATCTCCTCCTCGAAAGCAGCAGAACCGGTTAGTTTGACCGAAACACCTGGAGGGGTATTTGTACTCGCGATAAACTTCTTGAGATTTGATAGGGCACTTGATTTCTGCTCTTCTGATAATCCTGCCTCAAGACCAATCGTCCCCATGGTCAGCATCCCTGATGGAACATACCCGTTCATTACATTTGCAGGGACCTTTGCCAGCACCTCATCCATCTCTCCGGATGAGGAAGGAATGACCCCGTTATTCAGGGATTTAACGACATCGGTTATACTGGATACCGAAGTCACGTACTGAAGCTTAGACAGCGGTTCTTCCAGGGTATTGATATACTTCAGGAGTTCAGGACTTGTTGAATCATCAGATTCTACAAGCAGGATTACCATTTCTTTTGAAAAGGTATCGGTGTAATGTTCTATCAGGACTCCTTCCGGGGAGTTTACATCCATGTAGGTTGCGGTTCCGGTCTCCATTGAAACCATGGTCATCCCAAACAGGGATACAACCATCAGTACAAGGATGATCTTAGACAGGAGTCCCGGCTTGTGAACGATAAGATCAGCGACAGTGGAAAAAATTGAATGCATGATTGGTGTTTTTCCTCGCCTGTTTCAGCGGCTGTGTTGTTTCCGTCGGTACTCATAGAGGTAATATGCACCACCGAGTATGATAACCAGAATTAAACCGATTACCACCGGGTTAGACATGAGTGCAGATAATCCCTCGGTGGGAACGACCTTAATCGTGACCTTAATCGTATCTGATACGTGACTGTCGTCCAGGGCATCACGGTATTTTATCTCTGAATCAAGGCCGTACATCTTGGTATCAGCGGTTGCACTGACCGTTAGTCCGAATCTGGCAACTTTACTCTCCCCTGGCTGTATATCTCCAAGATATGAGAGGTCATCAGCACTGGTGAACGGATCTACTGCACTGATTCGGACTTCTGCTCCGTACACCGGGACCGACCCGTCATTACGGTAGGTTACTTCGATGTAACTTTTTTTATCTGGATTTAGTTCCGGGTTTGGACTGGTAATGGTAAAATCAACATCAGAACCTACCGAGACACCAATCTTCTGGGAAGGGGTGACTACCGTCTCGCCATCTCCATTGTCATAGACAACTGAAATTGCAACCGGGTAGTCCTGAGGTTCTGCATCTTTTGATACACTGACTTTGTATTTGGCGGCTCTAGTGGTATTTGGTTCAAATGTTCCCAGAAATACGCTGTTTGAGTCAGGGATAATCGGAGAATTCCCGCTTCTGCTCAGGTTTGCAACGGCATTGGTACCGGTATCAGTTCCGATATTTTTCAGGGTTAGGGTGATATAACCCGAACCACCAGAACTGATATTCTCGGCTTTTACCTCAGCTACCTGCAGGGTAATGGCAGATTGCACAATGAATGGCAGATCAAAGGTTACTTTTTTCTGAACATACCGGTAGGTAATACTGTCGGTGCCTTGTTGTTCTGCATTTTGCAGATAGGTATAATTCAGTTCAACCGGAAGGGAATATGTCCCGGATTTTGCTTGTTCTGGGATTAATATCTCAAAAGTAGCGGAAGCACTCTCTGATCCTTTGATATCCCCGATCATCTGAGGATCTGTTTTTATCAGGGCAGGACTATCACCGGGCAGAAGGGAGACGGCCACCATCTTTGCGGTACTGGGATTATCATCTGTGTCTACAATTCCTGTCTGAACAAACTTCATCTCATTTAATCCGGCATTCTGAACCTGGATCTGAAGAGGTACGGTAGTCCCCGGTGAAAACTCGTTGTTTCCAACAATAGTAACGGTAAACTCCGGAGATCCGGACATATACTTCGTTCCTGCAAGGGCCGGGGAGGTAATTATCGATACAGTCAGGAGGGCTAAGCCCACTATGAGAAATGCTCTTTGCAAATATGTGGATATCATGTTTATGGTTTCACCTTATTTCCACCCGCTATGAAGGGAAGGTGGATACTTTTGAGAGGGATTATGGGTAATGCCAATCAGGCAGGGACCGATCAGGATCCGGGCCGGCCGTCTTTCGTTGGTCTGACCTGTACGGCTTTCACTCATTTTTCAACCTGATTCTGTGTAGTGTAGAATGACCCGGAACCGTGATTAATGATAGGGAGGTTTTTTGAAAACGTTGCATGTATTTCCGTACTGGCATTACAAATTGTTTCAAGATCAGAGGAAGAAAATCCGGAAAGAAAGGATTTCATGTGATTTCTTAATTCCTTGAGCATATTACGAAGATATTCTATCCCTTCGTCAGTCACGGAGATGTTTATTACTCTTCTATCTTTCACATCAGGTTGTCGCTCCACCGACCCTTCTGATACCAGGCTGTCTACCAGTCGGGTCATATAGGGTTTTGAAATGAACATCTGGTTACATAGCTCGGTCATCGATTGGGATCCCGCATTTTCCAATATATGAAGCAGGCGAAATTTTGCCTCCTGCATTCCGGTTAAATTGGGGATTGTGAGTGTCATAATTG
>JAZDKH010000103.1:0-4442 GCA_043803325.1 Methanobacteriota archaeon
TGCATTCAGGGCGAGCAGATTTGTCTGATTTGCGATATCAGAGATCAGTTTTACAATTTTTCCGATCTGATCCATCTGGCTTCTGATGTCATGAACAATCGTGTCTACTTCCGCTGATGTCCGGGTAATCCCTTCCATTGCGGTTTCGGTGTTTTTAGCCATCTGAATGCCGAGTCTGCTCTTATCTTCAGCAGATGTGGCTAGTCGTGCAACAGATTCACTTTTAATAGCAATATTGGAGACTGTTGTAGAGAGATCTTCCATTGCACGAAGAATCTGACGAACGCCCTCCTCCCCCTGCTCAGCATTCTGACTCAGTGAATTAGAATTTTGCGCCAACATATTGGTTCCGGCAGACACCTCTTCCACACTTGCATTTACTTCTTCAGCTCCGGATGCAATATCTACAATCTGTTCCTGGAATACCCGGAAGGGACTCGTGACTATCTCCAGTATCTGGTTTATTCCCCGGGATATTTCAAAAAAATCACCCGTGTATTTTTTCTCATCTGTTCGTGCCGTGAGATCTCCCTTTTCGGCGGTCTGGATAACCTGGATAATATCATTTATTGCCTGCTTCTGGTTGGTTAGATCATAATATACAGAGAGCACATACGCAACTTTTCCTGATTTATCAGTGAGGGGAATATTATGCCGTTCCAGTGTTTTTACGCCAGTAGAAAATTTAATGACCGCTTCACCTTCGCTGTATTTTCCGGATTTAAATGTGTCAGCGACCCCTGTTCCCGTCTGACTAACGTAGTTAAAATCCCTGACTGAAATTCGTCCGATATCTTGTATGCTAAAACCCATGAGTTTCACTGCAACCGTGTTCATGGAGGCGACTTTGAGATCAGGATCCCAGACCAGCATCGGATACGGATTTTCATTTATTATCGCATTTGATCTATTTTTAAGGGTTTCAACTTCTTCGAGCTCCTTTTTCAGCTCAGTCACATCATTATACACCGAAAGAATAGTTCTGATATTCCCCTGTTCATTCAGAATGGGAATCGTAAATCTCACCCACGAGAAGACGCCGGTTGGAAATTGAAATGTGGCCTCTCCCGTCTTCATATGTTTGTCGCGTAGGGTTTCCTGGATTCCCTCTCCTTTCCGATCAAGATAGACAAAATCACTCAGTTTGAGGGAGAGAGATTTTTCCCGGGAATAACCGGTTTTCTTAACAAAAGCATCATTAGTATCAATCACCTGCAGATCAGTATTCCAGACCAGAATCGGATTCGGATTAAACCTGAATAGAGATTCGTACCGGTCTTTCTCAATTTTCAGAGTACTGTTTTCTTCTGTGAGTGATTTGATCTTTGCTTGAAGGATACCATTTTCTTTTATGCAATCAACGGAGGATGTTTCTCCAACATTTGAGGTAAATATGGGATCAGAGCTCATACGTATCCTTGTAATCGCAGATATATAAATTAATTCTGGGTATTGGCAATTATAGAAATTGTTGTGATAATGGAATATCGAAAATGATACCTTCTCTCCTATTTCGCAGAGATTATATCTTAAGGATTCGGGGTCGATCTTCCAGGAATTTGATACGGCAGATTGGTAGGTATGAATGATAGAGGAGTTTTTGATTATCTATGAGAACAATAATGAATGAGCATAATGCTTCAGCACGAAGAGACGCCCCGGATGTCATTTATATGTGGTACAACGAAAAAATTGATCCATCAGATGTTATGAATGGAGAAGGTGACTTTGCAGGGTGGAAAAACCTAAACGCAGTAAAAAATGAACGAATATATGAAGTATCAGATCCCTTCGCGTTCGACTCGTTCTCTCCTCAACAGCCACTAGCCCTGATGGCAATTGCAAAAGATCTCCATCCGGATCTCTTTAAAGAGGTAAACCTTGAGGATCTTACCGACTCGTTCTTTGTAAAAATTTTTGGAGTCCATTATCCTGGCTTTGCTGCCGCCTGATTCATAATAAGTAATTACTATCGAGGGGAGAGAAACAGATGAAACTGAGACCAAGGGTTCTGATCCTGTATTTTTGTATCATGTTACTTGTTCTGATCTGTGTGGGAATACTGCTTCCCTCTTCCCTGCATGAGAAGAACCTGGGGAGAATTCATATCGATACCACCAATCAGCTGAAGTACATCGATTTCGCTCTTTCAAACTTTGTTGCAGAAGTGGACAATGATATCAGGCAACTCCTTACCGATGAAGATATCAGGTATCCCGATGATACCGGATTTACCTCTTTTCTGAATGCTTCTCCAGAGACATTCAAGTACTCAATCGGTGATCGGGAACAGGAAATCATTAATAAACTGAATGCATTCCGACTGACCCATCCTGCCGTTAATTCCGTCTATATGGGGAGAGAAACGGGAACCTTTGTCAGATCCCACCCCCGCCCGAGTCCTACTCAATATGATCCCCGGACCCGTCCCTGGTATATCCTGGCAAAGGAGCATCCCGGCCAGGTGATGCGGACTGATCCGTACCAGTCGGTCACCTCCCCTGATTTGAATATCGGAATCGTCACCGCCATGACAAATGCGAGTGGGAGGGTATATGGGGTTCTTGGAGCAGACATCACGCTTGTTGATCTGACAAAATATATCACTGAATTCGATTTCGGAAGAGATGGCCAGATAATTTTGATCAATGAGACCGGAACAATATTGGCTGCAAAGGATCCATCCCTCCTTTTCATGAACATCAGCCGAATTACTGAAGATCAGACTCATGCCCTATTATCCTCGTCTGAAGGAATGCTCACCCTTTCAGATGCATACCTGGTCTATTATACATCCCCCCATCTCGGATGGAAGTATGTGGTTGCCATTCCCTTTTATCAGATTGAGAAAGAGATGATGGAATCCGTAATGACCACTCTCATCTTTGTCCTCCTGGCCCTTATTCTTCTGAGCATTATTACGCTCCTGGTTCTTGATCAAACCGTAATACAGCCAATTTCCAGTCTTACTACCATTACCCGGAATATTTCAGATACCGGTGATCTGAATCATGTCATCCCGACTGGTGCTCAAGGTGAGATAGGAGAATTATCCCGTTCATTCAACTCAATGATTACGACGATTAAGTTAAAAGAAGCGGTAAATATCCAGGCTAATGAAGAACTATCAAAATACCGGGATCATCTCAATAGTATGGTAAAAGAACGAACATTACAGTTGGAGCAGGCAAATGTAGAGCTCCAGAAACGAGGTCTTCTGCTCGAGAAAGTGAACCTGGAACTCAAAGTAGCAAAAGAACATGCTGAGGATACTGACCGGCTCAAATCTGCATTCCTTGCAACGATGTCCCATGAACTACGGACACCCCTGAATTCCATCATTGGGTTTACCGGCATTATTCTCCAGGGGCTGGCTGGACCACTGAATAACGAGCAAGCAAAGCAGATGGGCTTGGTTCAGCGGAGTGCCCGTCATCTTCTGGCTCTTATTAATGATGTACTTGATATATCAAAAATTGAAGCTGATGAGCTGAAGATCTCTGCTGATTCAGTAGAGGTGATCCCTTCGATTCTGAGCGTTGTCAAAACTATGCAGGCGATCGCTGAGCAGAAAGATCTGATGATCGAGACAGACCTGGATCCGGATACTGGTCTCGTTACCGGTGACCAGCGACGAATTGAACAAGTGGTAATGAATCTTCTGAGTAATGCGATTAAGTTCACTGAACAGGGATCGATTATTGTCAAGAGCTGGGTGAGTGCAGGATATGTCCTCATTTCAGTCAAGGATTCAGGAATCGGAATTGCACCCGAAGATCTTGATTCCCTCTTTATCCCCTTTCATCAGATAGACTCTGGAACAACCCGAAAACATGAAGGGACCGGGCTTGGTCTCTCAATCTGCAAAAAGTTGGTGGAACTCCATGGAGGAACTATTACCGTAACAAGTGTTTCCGGAGAAGGGAGTGTTTTTACTGTATCAATACCAGTCAGGAATATACCAGATGAGTAATATGAGATCTAAGTACTCTGATTCGATATTTCCCGGTATCATCTTAACTATCCGAGAACGGGAATCTCCAATTTTATTCTTCGAAGTTATGAGGTGTTGATCTCTACCCCATAATTTTTTATCAGGAAGGATCTTACCTTTTCAGAATTTACCCATCCCTGGTCCATCTGGTCAACAAAATCATCAATCTGTTTAATTGCATCCCTCAGTAGAACTGCATTCACCCCGTCATATTCTTCAGAAGCTGATAAGATAATGGTGAGAGGATTACGGATTTTATCTCCGATAGTAGCCATTTGATGAATATTATCGTTAATCTGCATAACCGCACGACCAATCTCAGCCGTGGCTTTTTTTCGTGGGGTAATATCCCGGCAGATGGAAAGGCAGTATCGGGTCCCATTCTCATAGTAGAGGTGGGCACTAATCTCCACCGGGATCAGATTCCCCCAACGAGTCAGGTGCTCCC
>JAZDKH010000104.1:0-2832 GCA_043803325.1 Methanobacteriota archaeon
GAGATGGAAGTTTGGTATGATATGGGAAATCATCAGTTTCGTGTGCACCAGTACGGAGAGAACTGAACCCACGATCACTTACCTGATGAGGGGTCTAAGCACCTGATAGAGGACTCCCCCCTGGAGCCGGATTGCATGAGAGTCACACATCTCATGGCAGCAGTAACACCGGATACAGGTTTTCAGATCAAATCCGGGGAATCCATTATGTATTGATATAGCATCCACCGGACAAATTCGTTCACACTTCAGACATCTGATACACGACCTCTTCACCAGTTTCGGGTGCAGGGTGTATGACTTGCCAACCCGGTGGAGAAGGCTCACGAGGAAATGACGAAACCAGGATTTGCTGGTACGACTTCTGGTATCAGGTTTCTGAATATCCGGCTTCGCGAGTTCGTCTATGGTTGCCCCTTTTACCATAATCCGGCTCTCATCTCCGAGCCCGAGATCAACGGCAGCCTTGATGGTGCCGATGGTGAGTGGATCAAACCCAATCAACCGGCAGGCAACAATATCAAGGGCCGTATAGTCAGCGCTTGCCAGAATTGCCCCGAGTCTTACCGGTGTCCCTGACATCGGACCATTTCCTTCCATAATATCGACTGCATCCATCACCTGCAGAACTGGGCCAATACACCGGTTCAGATCAAGAAGCATTCTGCTAAAGAGAAGGTCATCCTGGTATCGTGCATGATAGGGGGGTTTGTCAAGTCCGGGAATTGCACCAAAGAGGTTCTTGGTCGCTCCGGTCATTCCGGTATATACATGTGTCTTTAGTTTGGAGATGACTACAACGGCATCTGCATGAAGAATAGGAGTGATCAGTTCGAACTGTTTTACAAAATTCCCTTCCTGATAAGACACGGTCTGTGAAGATATGTCTTCATTCAGGGTAACTCCAGGTATTGTTGCGAGACCGATATATCCGGCTGCTTCGTATGCTTTAACCAGATTTTTTGTCCGATAGGGAATTCCTGCCCCCGGACTGTCTGCAATAGTTACGGTGCACCCATGCCGGGTGATTATCCTGCAGACTGCTTCTATGACGGTTGGGTGCGTGCAGACTGCCCGCGTAGGATCAGCCCCCATCAGAAGATTCGGTTTCACCAGAACATGCATACCGGGAGTAAGATACCAGGAAATTCCACCGATAAGATTGATAGCCTCAATGACGGCTGCAGTGATCTGATCATTGCCATATCCGGTGCACCTGACCAGTCCAACCGTATTCGTATCGTGCTCTTTCATTATATGCTTTGGAGATCTGAGGACCCCTGATGAGTTGCAGTATGGTTGATGAGAATTATTTCTCTTTCAAGGAACATCGGGAATGTATCTCTATTCCTCGATTCACCCCCCTTGCTCAGTCTCTCTGGTGATTCACTCTCTTTTCAGATATGGTTGCCCAGTACCTGAGGTAATTCCGCTTTTCATTCTCTTCCGGTTCAGAAGAAGAATTTTTTAGTTCTTCTTCATGCTGAGCAGGTTTTTTGGACTTTTTTGAGCCCTGATATGGGTGCGGATTTTTCGGTGGTTTTTCTTTTACCGGTTTGGGCTTCTGGTCCCGTGATCTTCTCTCTGATTTCCGGGTGGGAGAAACCGGTCGGCCGGTTTTATTTTGTGACTCCCCTGCCGTCTCAAAACTTTTTTTCGGTCTGTCCCGCTCCGAAAGTCCGGCAGAAGGTTTTGAGGATTCCCGTACTGCAGAAGGTCTTTCAGCACGGGGATTTGCTTTATCTGTATATGAATGACTCTTCTGTTGCTGAACCTTTTTTCTGGAGTCTTTGTCTGGTTTTAATGATTTTTTAAACTCTTCTGTTACATCAGTCAGGTGATGAACTTCATCTATCGTTCTCACAGATTCTGGTACTCCTGAACGATACTCTCGCTGTCCTCTATCTTTGCCCGGTTCCGAGACCCTCCGGGCAGGCCGAAATTCCGGCTCACCTCGAGTCCGTTTCTGGGCAGCATTCTGCTTTGAGGGTACATCATCGATGAGGAGCCTCCTTCCTTCAAACTCCATCTCGCTCAGGGTATTTTTTATTGCCCATGCCTGTTGCGGAGTTTCCATCTCAATGAATGCATATCCTTTTCCTTCCATTACCTTGATATTGAGGACCTTTCCGTGTTTAGAAAACAGTGCCATGAGTTGGTCTTCAGTAACAGTAAATTTCAGTTTTCCGACAATTAATTTCTTTTTATTCATATTTTCCCCTTTTTTTCTTGAATCGACTGTGCTACCTAAATTTTTTAACCATACATCCATGTGGTACGCATGTTCGTCTGTTTATATGATGATGGCAGTATTGATTATCCTGTTAATCCATCGACTTCTGATGATATCAGGTTACCGCCTGGTTTTACCGCCGAACTCCGGAAGGAGGTATTTATATACAGTTGTATCTTTCAATTTCCTTTATATCGAACAATTCATTTGAAATCGATGAATGAGAAAACATCTCTTTACTTATCAGATTAATATTAGTGTATGAGCCTCAGGGACTCTCCAGAAGCTGTTCATTTTATTGACCTGGTTGTGAAACCAGAATACCGGCCCGTTTTTTATCAACGTATGGGAGAGATCTATACCCGGATTCGGAGGAAAGAACTGAAAGGGGAAGGAATTGAGTCTGGGTGGTTTGCGCTCTTAGGATGGAAAGTTATAGCCGGCGGCAAATCCAGAGAGATGGTGGAAGAAGCTGCCCTGAGTATTGTTCCTCCAAATAAGAAAGACTGTATATATTACTTCCAGATTCAGGAGAAGAAAAAGGGGGTCTGAAATATATTTAACTGATTATGACCTTATTTCCAATAATTCAGAATATT
>JAZDKH010000105.1:0-3286 GCA_043803325.1 Methanobacteriota archaeon
CAAGCCGCCTGATGGGCTCTGTCGGTGCTGTCTGGAATTTGAGTGATGAGAACCCAGGAAAAGCCAGGGTGAGTATCGAAGAGTGCCCGGGAGAACAGCAGAAGGGGTGTTTTCAACTCTCCGGGAATATCACTATCACTATACCCTGTAATATCTCCTTTGATTATCGATCCAGGTAATCAAAGGCCATTGGATCTGGTATTGACCGGTTTCATCTCCTCTCATGTAGTCTGGAGGATGTCAGGGTTCTCTTCATACGGGGGGATTATTCAGAATGACACAAATATTACCAGTATCATATATTCACATATGGATTCGATAATGGGTAAAAATACAGGCAATAATTATATCCTTATTATCATCTCTATTGCCCTTGCTAACTTCATGGCTGGATTTGATGCCACCATTGTCACGATAGCCCTCCCTACCATTGCGAACGAATTCAACCTTTCACTCAGCTCGGTCAGTTCAATCATTACTGCATATGTCCTGATCATGGCCGCCTTTGTGTTGATATTTGGGAAATTGTCTGATTTTATCGGATATAAGAATATGTTCCTGATGGGATTCTCAATTTTTACCATTGCTTCATTTACGTGTGGATTTCTTCCGGGGTTTATCAATTCATTTCCGATATTGATCCTCTCCCGAGTCATCCAGGCGATTGGGGCCGTGATGATTACTGCCATCGGTCCGGCAATGGTCACGGCATTTATCCCTATGGAAATGAAGGGAAAAGCAATGGGGACCATATTTACGTTTGCATTTCTCGCTATGACCATTGCACCGGTAATCGGGGGAATCCTTACCCAGTATCTCTCCTGGAGCTGGATATTTTACATTAACATTCCGGTGGGGATTGTCGCAATTCTACTCGGCATGAAAGTGATTCCAGTAAAGGAGACAAAAAAATGGACTCCTGGTTTCGATGTTGCTGGATCAGTTCTCATATGTATCGGTCTGAGTTCCCTGCTCTATGCCCTTTCTGAAGGACAGAAAGGAGGGTGGACCGAGCCTGCCATCCTTACCAGTATCATTGTAGCAATTACCGCCCTGATAAGTTTTGCATGGTGTGAACTCAAGGCCACAGATCCCCTTCTTGATCTCCGTTTATTTCGTCAGAGAAATTTTCTTCTCGTAAATCTGGCTCTGTCCCTTGAATTATTCACGTATATCGGCCTCACGTATTTATCCCCGTTTTTTCTTCAATATGTACAGAAATTCACGCCTTCCATAGCCGGACTAATTTTTACGGCGTTGTCTATCGGTATGGTAACAGGGGGAATTCTTGGAGGTGCTTTGTATAACCGGATAGGGGGTCGGCGGATAAATATCAGTGGTGCACTCTTGATAATCACCGGGTATTTTTTAACGCTTTTTCTTACCGCTGCTTCATCTGGCTGGTACATGGGTTTCTGTCTGTTTTTTGTTGGTACTGGCGTAGGATCCATGGTGACCGCACTTTCTAACATGGCCATGAACTCGGTTTCAAAAAAGTACCAGGGGATGATATCAGGTTTTATATGTCTGGAACGGTTTGCCCCGATTACCATTGGAATTGCCATATTTAATATTATTTTTATACAGGGAATGAATTCCCAATCCGTGATCAAAGGAGTTGGGAACCAGCCTCTGGTAAGTATTGATCCGGGTGTGCTTCTTCACGGGTATAGTCTGGCGTTTTTATTCGGATTTATATGCAGTCTCATTCTTCTTGTCGTCGTTTTGCTTGCACGACAGGAGATCCATCCTGATTATCAGGCAAAGAAACAGACCTGAACCGTTTTGCGGTTCACATCAGAAACTCGTAGGATCTAATCGGTTGACCGGATACTGTGGAGTACATCTCTGACATGCAGCCAGAACCTTTGAATACATGTTCCCGACTTGAATAGCCACCCGGTACGTCCCCTATATCCACTCCTCACTCAAACCGATAAATGTATATAGACACATCAGCATTTTTGAATATGAATCATCACGTTTTAGTCGGATTCATATGTTCATTTCTGCTGGTTTCTCTTGCAGGATTATGTATCGCTGACGAATCTCCCGGTTACATGCTATATGTCCAGGGCGGTGAGAGTTCCATCACGAATGGATCAGGTGGGGTGTATATGGTGACCGTGAAGGATATCGTTCCGTATTTCTATCTCACCAATGGAGTGAAGAATAGTCTGATTCCGGTCGATCGACTGACCAATCTGACGTCTCCCGTGAATGCGGCCCTGGTCTGTTCCCGTAAAGATAATGAGACCATCGCCATCGTTCAGGTGATAAACGCGTCGCTGTCAGATGGCAAGAACGTACTCATACTCGAGATACGCCCTCAGCGGTATTATGACGGGGAGCGTCTTACATCATTTATTGACCGGAGCCAGGGATTGGAAACACTGATAGGCTCTCCATTCTCACAGGTTGGCATAATCCTCGAATCTGAACAGATAGCGCCTTCCAATGAAAATGTATGTACCTGTTTCTGTCCGGATGGATCGTGCGATCCCTATTACACGGGATGGCTCTGTCAAGCCGGGTGCCCCAGATGAGCAGGCACATTGGTATAGTCTGCTTAGTAATAAAGAGGTGGGAGCTGATACTCAACCTGAAAAACGATACTCCCCTTGATGAAATTGAAGGGTCTTTTCTGAGGGCCCTTCTTCTTGTAATGATTCTGATGGTAATATGGTTCCCTGTATCTAATCCCGGCCTGTGATGCCGTCCAGTCCTGGTTATCTGGTATCATGGGGGAGTGAAATGGGCCTTGTACCCGGTGCTATGATAGTGAAGAAGACTCCCTGGCTACCACCCTCCATCGCTTCATCATAGCTGACCGTATCTGCTGCAGAGATACACTTGGTGCTGTGTTCATGAGCAGGGACGTTACCCCGGCAACAGCCGGGGTCGCCATAGAGGTTCCCGTCCAGATAATCCCATTTTGCCTGGTCAATGGTTCCGTATCTGTCTGATAAAGATGCATGAGATTCTCTCATCATACGATTCTGATCCCGGCGTTCATCAGCCTCTCACGACATACGTAATAGGATGTGTATTCAGGATTATCTGTTGCTTACAACACGTGTAATAATGTACGATAGTACTCTCCTCCAAAAGAATAGAGAATATCAATCTTTTATTTATTCAATTTCACATATTCACTGAGTGAAACTCGCTTAATCTCATCGTTCTCTTCATCAAAAAGATCCTTTATCCGAATCGGCTCCCTGATTTTATCTTGTACGATAGAGCAGAATTCATCGAGAAATGAATCAGAATACTGGGGAGTAAT
>JAZDKH010000106.1:0-3111 GCA_043803325.1 Methanobacteriota archaeon
CACCAATCCCCGGAATAATCTCTATTATGCAATCGATGATCCATATATCGGGAAAGAAAAACATTTTGTAATGACGGTTTACTATCAGGATGATGTATCCGGGATTATCACAGATATAACTCTTCCTCCCCGGTGATCAGCAATGTCCGGATTTCTAGGAGGTATAAAGATTATTGATCTCTCTCCCTCTTTAGGTACGTAATACGTACCGGACTGATTTCCTAACCTTGTTGAAGTTTATTAAGATCAATTTACCTAGTGCCCCTGGAAATTGCCGATACAGCATCATTCTGGAGAGATTCTTCATTAAAATTAAAAATTAAATCGCTTCCATCCCTCTTTTTCTCTCGATAAAAAGGGAGTATTTATTGTAGAACCATTTTTTAGTCAGTTCAACAAGGATAAGATATCCGATTACAAGCCCGGCAAGGACAGCGAAGAAAGACAGCGGAGGCTGCACAAAACCAAAGACACTCCCAATAACCGTAAATGGTATTAAACAGGCAATTGTTACGATAATCAAGGTACTCGCGAGAAGAAGCCTGCTCGGTCTGCTCGTATAGAATGGGACGATCCTTGTTCTAATCACAAAAATAATCAGCGTCTGTGTGCATATCGACTCAATAAACCATGCGGTCTGAAAGAAGGAAGCATCTGCTTTAAAGATGAAGAGCAGGATAAAAAATGTAATAAAATCAAAGATAGAACTGATCGGACCAAATACCAGAATAAATTTTTTAATAAATTCTATATCCCATTTTTTCGGGGTTATAATATAAGAGTCATCAACATTATCAGTTGGAATAGCAGATTCAGAAATGTCATAAAGGAGATTATTGAGCAGAATCTGAATAGGGAGCATAGGGAGGAACCCAAGAAAAAATGATGCACCTGCAACACTAAACATATTCCCAAAATTAGAGCTCGTGCCCATCAGAATATATTTCATCGTGTTGCCAAAGGTTTTCCTCCCCTCAAGCACTCCTTCGTATAGAATCCGAAGATCATTCTTTAGTAAAATGATATCTGCTGACTCTTTAGCGATATCTACTGCATTTTCAACAGATATTCCGACATCTGCTTCCCTGATTGAAGGGGCATCATTAATGCCATCACCCATGAAACCGACAACATGTCCATTTCGTTTCAACGAGAGCATAACATGATTTTTTTGAATCGGAGTCATTCTCGAGAAAATAGTGACATTCCCGACAATCCGTGAAAGGGTCTCCAGGTCCATGTGTTCAATCTCATTCCCTGAGAGAACCCCCTTGACAGGGAGACCAATGAATTCACAGGTCTTTTGAGTCACAAGTTCGTCATCTCCGGTAAGAATTTTCAATTCAATTCCGGTAGCAGCTAACAACGCAACCGACTCCGTTGCACTCTCTTTCGGGGGATCGATGAAGGTAACAAGCCCGATTACTACCATATCCTTTTCGTCATTAACCGTATAGCGTTCCTGATCACCGGTCAGTGTTCTGTAGCATACCGCAAGCGTGCGAAATCCCTCCCTACTCTGATTTTTATATAACTCGATGATCCCTTCCCGGTCAATATTTGTCAGAGGGGTGACAGACCCGTTTTTTTCAATAAAAGTGCATACTGCTAAGGTCTCCTCCGGGGAACCTTTTGTTATCAGAAAATGGTCCGATTCTCCAGATACAACCACAGAAGTTCTCCGACGAATGAAATCAAAAGGAATTTCATCTATTTTCTGATATTTTTCAGTATTTTCAAATTGAAATGCTATGATTGCTTCGTCGAGAGGATTTTTTAGACCAGTATGGAAAAAACTGTTGATATATGAAAATAAGAGCACCTTTTCGTTATCATTTCCATCAGTATCAAGATGTTTCATAAGGGCGATTTTATTATCAGTAAGGGTACCTGTCTTATCAGTACAGAGAATATCCATACTCCCAAAGTTCTGGATTGATTCAGGATGTTTCACGATGGCCCCTTTCTTAGACATGGCAATAGCCCCTTTTGTCATGTTTAGTGAAAGAATCATCGGAAGGAGCTCGGGAGTCATTCCGACAGCGAGAGCTACAGAAAAGAGTAGCGATTGGAGAATGTCCTGTTTAAAGATCGCATTTACAAAAAAAACTATAATTACTAGGAAAAAAACAAACTTCGACATCAGATAACTGAACTGCTTGAGGCCATGTTCAAAATCAGTTTCAGGAGGCCTTTGAATCAGAGTTTTAGCAATTTTTCCAAACTCAGTAGAAAGACCCGTTTTGGTAATAATCGCTGTTGCAGTTCCACTGATGACAGAAGTTCCCAGAAATACGTAGTTTTCGGCTTCATTCAAAGGTTTGTCTGAATTTATGAGTGTTTCACTCTTGGGAACCGGATATGGTTCTCCAGTCATTGAGGATTCATTCACAAAAAAGTCCCGTGCAATAAGGAGTCTGGCATCAGCGGGGATCATGACGCCTGCCGTTAATGATATAACGTCACCGGGAACTAAGTCAATAATTGGAATATCCTGCTCTTTTGTATCTCTAAAGACACGTGCATGGGTTCTTATAGTTTTTATGAGTAACTCTGCAGCATTTTCAGCTTTGTATCTCTGAAAGAAATCTAGGGTGACACTGATCAGTATAATACTGATGATGATAACCGCATTGGTGATCTCATTTACAACAATTGAGATAATAGCAGCAAAAAGCAGAATAAGAACGAGAGGATTTGAGAATTGTTCTAAAAACTTAAGAAATGGCGACTGCTTTTTTTTACTGGAAATATCATTACGCCCATACCGCACAGTATATGAGTTTGCTTCCTTGCTGGTCAATCCATGAGCAGAAGAATTGAGAGTGGCATAAAGTTCTTCAACCGGAATGTTGTGAAAATTCTCATCAGGTTTGATATTTTTTTTAGTGTTCTTACCCATAGAAAACCCTCAATATTCTGCTATTAGATCATATGATCAAGTACTTACATTTTTCTTGAGGATTGAAAATTAAGTGGTGATCCTGAATCACTGTACTGGATTATATATCACAGTATCTCATACGACGATGTTAAATTTTCTTACACTGGATAGAACTATTCATTAGGACCTCTTGATTCGTATAAACCTCTGATTTCTCCGAAAAAAAG
>JAZDKH010000107.1:0-10445 GCA_043803325.1 Methanobacteriota archaeon
CTACCTCTTCCTTCCCCCCTTGATCTTCGAGTCAGCCATCATTCTGAACACCCGGCTGCTTAGCAGGAATCTCTTCCCGGTTCTGGGACTTGCAATATTCGGAGTGGTCATCTCTGCGGTAATCACGGGTCTGCTTGTCTCTCATATTTTTGCGATGCCCCTCCTCTACGCTCTCCTCTTTGGGGCACTTATCTCAGCAACCGACCCAGTGGCAGTCATCTCTCTTTTTAAAGAGATAGGAGTGCCGAAAAGGCTGCAAATCCTGGTTGAGGGAGAGAGCCTGCTCAATGACGCTGCATCTATTGTCATGTTTCAGCTCATTCTTACCCTTATCGGGGCATCCCTTCTCTCCGAAAAGATCTCCCTTGTCGATACCTCTATTCAGTTCACCAGCACTGTTCTCACCTCGTTTCTTGGCGGGATCCTAATCGGAGCACTGATAGGAGTCTTACTCAGGTTTGTACTCAAACAAACCCCGCTGCACTCTCATATTCACCAGACTGCAACGATGGTTGCAGCATATCTCTCCTATCTGATCAGTGATCACCTTGGATTCTCCGGGGTGGTTGCCGTCGTGGTCTGCGGATGTGTTGCAGCCCGGGCAGCCTCAGACTGGATCGGGCCGGCCCGTCGGGACGAACTCACCCGGTTCTGGGAGTATATCGGATTCCTGGCAAACAGTCTCATCTTTCTTCTGGTTGGGATCGCAATCGCATCCCTACAGGATCTCTCGGTATTCCTGAACGGAGCAATTATCGGGATCATCCTGCTCATCGCAATCGTGACCATCTCCCGATTCATCCCGGTATTCGGTATCTTCGGCCTCTACAACCTATTCACCCCCCGGAAAGTTCCGCTCACTTACCAGATGGTCAGTTTCTGGGGAGGGATTCGGGGAGCGGTAGCCATCGCCCTCTCACTCTCCCTCCACCCATCACTCCCATACCGAGATGCGATCGTGGCATTCTCGGTGACCATTGTGCTCTATACCGTCCTCGTCCAGGGACTGACTATCGCCCCACTGATCCATCACTTCGGTCTCGGCCAGACCAGGCTGATGAACCAGTTTCACCAGATTTATACAGAACTTGTAGCTTTTCGGGCAGGGGAGAAAAGTCTGCAGAACTCGGTTATGGGTGATATCATCGATCCTGCAACTGCCCATATCTATATCAAGCAGTACCTGGAAGCATCTGCCCTCCAGGTGGAAAAGATCCAGAATTTCTGGACTGAGAACCGGAAGAACCCGGAGCGAAAGAATATTCTCAAACTCTTCTGGCTTGAAGCCCTCAGGTTTGAACAACAGCAGTACCGGCTGCTCTATGACGAGGGGCTGATCCTTCCTGCGGTCTATGCCGAGTTGCAGTACCAGACCGCTACCCGGGAGGATCTCATCCAGTCAGGGGATTATCATCCGGGAAATCCGGAGACAGGACCGGGAACGAAGTTCAGGCGATGGATCCAGAAGTATGTCACCCAGATTGCCCCAAAAAGCCGGTTATCCCGGTTCCTTATAAAAAGAAGCGAGATGAACAGGATATTCGGGGCAGCCGCCATTGTGATGGCGGCATCCGGAACTATCCGGTATCTTACAGAACTCGCAGCCGTCGCATGCCTCAATCCTGATGAGATTACGGATATTCTTGCGGTGTACCACACACTTGAGGCTGAAAGTCGGGAATACCTGCAGTCTGATTCAGTCATGCAGTCAGGGAGTCTGAAAGTTATCAGTGCCTATCTTGCACAGCGGACAGCCGAAGCCGGGATGATTGCGATGCTTCATCAGGATCTCGAGGAAGGGGCCGGGGATGAGAAGACCTTAACCCTCCTCATAGATCAACTTATTGGGGAGAAGAATGCAGCCAGGCGGGAACTGATCCGGGCATGTAAAGAGCGTCTTTAGAAAACCGGAAGATTCAGATATACCTCCCGGATTCTATCCCTTTAATTGGCAGGGAGTTTCCAGTACAGATAATTAACCATTGGGAGACCCATTTTCGATCTGATCTGGTAACCTTCATACACAACCAATAAGATGCCGGAAGATAGGAGTATGAGTATCAGATGAACAGGACCATCCTATGATATTCCAGCCGTATCCTTTTTTATTAGTCTTCTATCTCTCTTCAATTCTTACCGGTTGTACAGCCTATTATGCCTGGACCCGCCGAAACGTCCGAGGGGCCCGGACCTTCAGCATCCTGATGACCCTGTTGACCTGGTGGACTTTTTTTTACGCCTGCGAGATCAGTTTCCGGGATCCTTCCCTCCATCTCCTGTTTCTCTCTCTGGAATACCTGGCGATACCCTGGATATCCGGGGCGATGGTGGTAACTGCCCTGGAGTTAATCGGTCATGAGAATGCCCTTACCAGACGCATTCGCGCAGTTATTTTTGTAATTCCAGTCATCATATTCGTTAGTTTTTTCACAGACGGATATCTTCACCTCTTCTATCAGCAGGTACATTTCCAGGTAGTAAACGATCTTACCGTGATGGTGATAACCCCGGGTCTTATGTATCGGGTGTTAAACCTGGCTAATATCTCCTCAATTATCTTCTGTTTCATCGTCATCATCAGGGAATATCTCCACACTCCCCAGGTGTTCAGGTCGCAGTTACTCCTGTGCATTGCTTCACTGATCATAGCATTCATTGGGGTACTCATGTATTACCTGGGACCCCGGATATACCCGGATTTTGATATCAGTCCCATCGCCATCTCCCTGGTCGGGGCCATTATGCTGACCGCTATTTTCCGGTTCCGATTCTTTGATCTCATCCATATTCCTTATCATAATATCTTTGAAAACCTCCAGGAAGGGATCATTGTCCTCGATACCAAAAACCGGGTCATCGAACTGAACCGTATGGCAGTCGATCTGCTCCAGGCCGGACCAGGGGATCTGCGGGGAGCATCACTCCCCGCGGCCGACACCATTCTCAAAGAAGAACTCGGTGACCTGGCCGGGGATCAGTATGTCCAAAAAACCGTCACAATCGGGAAAGGGATCAACAGATCCTTCTTTTTCGTAGAGATGTATCCGGTTACGAATTCTGCCGGACATATCCAGAGCCGGATGATCATCATCCGTGACATCACCGAGAATATAAAAATCCATCTCGCCCTCGGCGAAGCAGGGAAAAAACTCAACCTCCTCAACTCAATCACCAGGCACGATATTCTCAACCAGGTCGCCATCATCGCCGGATACGCAGAAGTCATGCATTTGCCCCTGGAGAACCAGAAAGAATCAGAACACCTGAAATTGATCGCCCATGCGGCAATCACGGTAAAAAATCTTATTCAGTTTACCGCTACCTATCAGGATCTCGGAGTGAGTGAGCCAGTTTGGCTCAGTGTCAGAAACGTTGTGCAGAAAGCATACCGGACCCTGCATCCCCCTGACCCGATATCCCTGCAGATTGATACAAATCTGGTAGTCTTTGCAGATATGCTCCTCGAAAAAGTATTCTTCAACCTGATGGATAACTCGCTCCGACACGGAGGACACGTTACCCGGATCTCTGTCTCATCAGAGGAGACGGCAGACGGGATAATCCTGGTGTATGAAGATGACGGCTGTGGAGTAGAACAGGAGTTAAAAGAGAGAATTTTTAGACAGGGATTTGGGAAAAACACTGGATACGGACTATATTTAGTGGCAGAGATCCTATCCATCACTGGCATCTCCATCAGGGAGACCGGGACTCCCGGATGCGGGGTGCGGTTTGAGATGCAGATTCCACGGGATGGAGTCCGGATACCAGTATGAGGTGAGTCTGGTAGCAACCCAATCTCTTCACATTCGTCCGGTGATGGTCCTGACAGTCACTTTATAGAAAAGACCCGGTTTGCACACTCCTGCCTGTTCTCCAGGTCCCAGACATTCCCCCGCATAGTTGCCGGGTATACATATTCTCCGCTTATATCCCATCCGTTTGGCTGGTAGGTATCTGAGTACAGGATCTGACCCGAGGCATCCCAGACAAGGATCACATATGACCCAGGTTGCAAGGGTCTCCCCTGCCCGGGATCTCCCATCGGCACGCTCCAACGGGTATTTCCTGGCCCTCCCGGAACAGAGGGGTGAGCAAGAATATGATCAGGACAGCGGGGATATTCAATATAGGACTGGGTTTTATCCGGGTTAAACCTGACGAGTTTAACATAAGGAGCATTATTAAGGGTTTCAGAGAGGTATTGAAGCACAAACCTGAAATATTTGGCCCTGGCCTGCTTACCAAACTGACAGGCATACTCCCAGTAACGGGTGGGAAATACTTCGATTCCTATCTGTGCGGTATCTTCCGATTTTGTCCCAGAGATAGTGAATGGTTCACCGGAGTGATGGGTTTGTATGGGATCGATGGTGAGGGTCCGTGCATCTCCAAGGCAAGCGACGCACATGGTGAAAGTGAGCAGAATCATCCCACAGGAGATTTTTTCCATAGTTCCGCCAGATTAGACCGGTTCCGTGAATAGGTTTCTTCTCTCCGGGTAGGCCGATGCCGCGATTATCTATCTGTTCTGCCCCGGATCAATACACTGGTTGGAGAAACGCAGGATTATTCAGTCCGGATATAATTCACAGAACGGATCATATTCGCTCTCTTCATGCCATTCATACTCCATTCTCCGGCTCACCTCTGTTGCTGTCTCGTATCCGATCCGATCAGATACAAAACCAAGCGCCATATCAATCCCTGCACTGACTCCGGAACTGGTGTAAATGGAACCATCCTTTACCCACCGGCTTTTTTTGATCCAGTCAATACCGGGAAACTTCTTTGTGAGAGAGAAGAGCCGTTTGTTTGAGGTTGCCCGCTTCCCGTCCAGTAGTCCGGCCCTTGCCAGCAGGAAGGATCCGGTGCAGACGGTCAGGACAAACGTGGCCTTCGTAGCCAGGGTTCGCAGGGCGGCAATAAAGGGTTCATTTGAGATAAGGGGGAAGATCCCTGAACCACCCGGGATGAGAAGAACGTAGTCCTCGCTCTCCAATGTAGAGAGGGGCCGGGTCACCACCGGAACCTGCTGACTGCTCGTGACGACCCCTCCGTCTGGTGAATAGAACTGAATCTGAAAGGATTCAGGGAGTAATCCAAAGACTTCAACCGGACCAAAGACATCAAGGGTCTCGAACTCCGGATAGAGCAGGATGATGATATCGGTCATAATCCTGAAGAGATGAGGTTGGACTCAAATATATATCTGGTGATGTATCTCATACTAAAGCATACTCACAGATGATCCCTATCGAAGCCGACATGAGTACGAGAAACATTCATCAGATCCCTTTTGTAGTTTACCTTCCTACTGATGGTTATGAACCGGACCGTATATGGTACTGCCGGACTTACGCTCGGAAGCCTTGCAGTCATAACCGGAGCGTATGCAATCCTGATGCATTCCTTCTCCCTGGGCTGGGGGTATCTCCTCCTGTCAGCAGTCTGCGGGGTACTCATCACCCGGGTTTTCTGTTCAAAATGTCCCATTAAGGGAACATGTGTCCATATTCTTCCCGGATATATTGCCGGAGTATGGAAAGAGAAGTCAGGGCCGTATACCTCTGCTGATATCCTGATCACCGGTCTCCTCTTTGCTATCATTATCCTGCTTCCCCAGGTATTTCTCATCTCATCCCCCGGACTGTTTATCCTGTTCTGGGTCTTCATAGGTATTGCCGCAGTATGCAACACCCGGTTCCTCTGCCCGGATTGTGGAAATTTATTCTGTCCATTCCGGAGAAGAATATGAGAGGGCCATTTTCCTTTGATACCTGACCTGAACAGGGCTATTTAAAAGCTGCTTTGTATGGTTCAATAGTATTGATATCCACATCCGAGTACCGGTTTCGGATGATCCCTTTGATCCGTTTATGATAGATATCCTCGATCTGCTCTTCACTCGTGATCTCCTTGTTCAGGGATTGCGGCCTACGGAGCAGGGAACCCTGGTACTCCTTATTTGCATAATGGAACACCCGTCCCTGACCAAGGGTAAAGACATACTTTCTGATGGTAATCCGGGAAACCCCCATTGAGCGTTCTGCGAGATATGCCACCATCTCCTTCATCGATACCTGGGGATTCTCCTGGAAACACTGGATCAGGTTTCGTGCAAGCAGCATCCGGGTCCTGCGATCGGTCTGCAATTTGAGCACCTGAAGGATAAACGACTCAATCGGGGACAGGCTGGCGGTCTTGTCAGGATTGGGGATCTCATCCAGTGACCGGAAGATCACCTGCGGATGTTTTGATGCGGATACCACCAGACTCTCGATCACATCATCAATATAGGACTCCAGAAACTTCGTAAAACTCCTAAATCCATAATTATTCTCAGAAAAAGACGGATCCAACCGGAGCAGATCAAGCTTTAACCTGGAGAGCAACACCGGTTCTTCCGGGTGATTCGACCTGATATACCGGATGAGAAGGTTTCTCCCTTCGGTAAAAAGTTCATTCTGGTAGTCATGGTCCGGTACGAGATCGCCTTCATCGGTATCTGAGGCATGGATCTCTTTGAGGAGATTGTTCAGTGAGCAGTATTCAGAGCAGTTCTCCCGGATCACATCGCCCACCGAATCATCAAATCCCACGATGTAGACCGGCTTTCCTCTCGCAAGTACTCGTTTGATCACTGGAAGAAAATCCGTATCACCTGACCCGATGATAACCGCATCAATGATGGGGAAGAACTGCAGGTCCTCAAGAATATCGATGACCATCTGAATATCGGCCCCATTCTTCCCGCTTGCTGAGGTACTGGGGAGATACCGGAGATCAAACCCGTATTTATTTAAATTCCGGACATATCGGAGACAGTCCGGCTTGTTCCAGTCGGCAAATGCCCGTTTGATACACAGTACCCCTTTACCGAGGGCATAATCGAGAATTGGTCCCAGTTCCAGCGGCCGGTCTATATGGGAGAACGCCTGGTCTGCCGATATTGCCAGGTTTTCAAAGTCTAGGTATATGGCAATATTCATTGAATGCTGCTGGATTGGATAGACCATGTATCAAATTCTGATACCATCGTACATAATAGTAACCTTCATTTTTCTCCGGTTTCTACCATAGAGTTTAAACAAAAGGCCGTGACTTTCCACAGGAGGGTTAAATCCAGGATCATTGCAGAAGCGATAGGCATAAGCGGTATACCAGTCATCCTTTCCAAATATTCAACGGGCATATCGGTGATGATTCGTGAACGCATATAGGATCCAGAAGG
Source organism: Methanobacteriota archaeon (assembly GCA_043803325.1). GTDB lineage: Archaea > Halobacteriota > Methanomicrobia > Methanomicrobiales > Methanospirillaceae > Methanospirillum. The sequence continues at coordinate 7,235 of JAZDKH010000107.1, forward strand.
TCTGCCTCCCCGTAGGGGCGGGAACCATTGCTCCGGACGATATCGGGTATTACCTGAAAAAAAAGCGTTCTGTGCGTCGGTATACAAAGGATCCAATCCCTCGGGAGACGATTCTCACGATACTTGATACCGCCCGGTACGCCACCTCCGCCGGGAACGGGCAGCCGGTAGAATGGATCGTTATCCACGACCCGAAGAAGGTGAAGAAAATCGCCGGGTTGACCATCGAGTGGATGAAGACTCTCCGGAACTCGGATCATCCGATGAGCAGTAATATCCCGCTCCTCGTCGATGCCTGGGAGAGCGGCAGGGACGTCATCTGCCGCGGCGCCCCACACCTGCTCGTTGCTCACATCCCCGAGAACAACCCGATGGCACAGACCGATGCCATCGTCGCAGTCACGCATTTCAATGTCGTATCTCAGGCATTCGGTTACGGAGATATCTATGCCCGAGGAATCCTGTCCTTACGGAACCGGCAGGCAGCGACCATAGCAGCGCTTGCAGCAAAAGGAACAGCCCCATCGCAGCTCCGGTTCCATATCGGGGGAGGGCTCCGGGCCGGCCTATCCGAGGTAGAGATCATCGAGATCATGCTGCTTATGTCGGTCTTTGCCGGGTTCCCGGCGGCACTGAATGGCATCCTTGCCACCCGCGAGGTTGCCACTGCCCTGAAAGCAGAAGGTAATACCAAGGGATAATTTATGGGAACCTTTAGAGCCATCAACGGAGGTTCGCACCAGAAGTGAAATACGGCAACTCTACTCAAACAGGCCCTTGAAGGGGCGGAATCACAGGGTGCAGAGACGGAGCTCGTCAATCTCTACGATCTTGACTATAAGGACTGCACCAGTTACTTTGCCTGAAAACTAAAAACAGGAAGAGTTACGGGAAGTGCACCATGAATGACGGACTCTCACCAGTCATTGAGAGGAACCAGACCACCAATGCCCTGATCCTCCTATCGCCGATTTATTTCGGAATCGTGACCGGCGGGATGCGGTCGTTCATGGAACGGCTTCTCTTCCCGAACCTGACGTATACCCGCCCGCCGCAATCGGTCGTGCCCCGGAATATCCCAACCACGTTCGTGTATACCGTGAATGTCTACGAGCAGCGCTGATGAAGAAGAACTACAGGCAGCATATTTTGTTCAATTCATCCAGCATGGATTGAACATGAGGTTTTAATTCAGCGATATCGCGGGTTGCCGTTTTGTAGATCATCCTGACATCAGCTTTGAAGTAGGCATGGATAAGAATATCCCACATCCCTGCAATCTCATCCCAGGGGATTTCCGGATATATTTCCTTCATCTCATCAGGAATCTGCTTTACTGCTTCACCAGTGATCATGATCTGATCACGAACTGCACTCAGGGTCTTGTCATCATCAGAAAAATTATCCAGTGATGGAGACCCAATGAACCGGTATATCCTGGTGCATGCATCGAGGATGTCCTGAAGGAAGAGATGAAGGTATCTCATATATACACAACATCTGAGAGAATAGGAGTCCTGAGCTCTGCCCGGATTGCACGTTCAGGAACGACATCAACTGGTTATCCAAAAATTTTCTCAAGATAAATCTTCAGTCCCGAGTGATCAAGAAGGCTGGCATCATCACTGAAATCAACCAGAATGTCGATGTCACTTCCCGGCCGGGCTTCATCACGGATGACCGAGCCAAAGATGCCAATCCGGGTGATATGATACTTCTGGATGAGATCAGATCGTATCTCTTTTAATACCGAGATGACCTCTTCCTTCTTTTTCATGGTATCTACCCTGCTATCGATGATATGATAATGCAATTTCAATCATAACTTATGCAGTTATTTGTAGTACTCTCTATACTCCTTCTTCTCATAATAACACATGGATGGATCCTGCAGCAAAATGGCCTTCATTTTGAACTCTCAAGTAATCCTTGATAGTTCATTCTGAACGAGTCCACCTGCCTTCTTTAGGGGAGCATATGCACTACAGGAAGTCTTAAGATCATCAGAGAGAAAATTGCAATTTGTGGGGAGTCATACCATTAGTAAGACCGCAGGTATGACCTACACTTTTTTAAAAACGGATAATTCAGGTAATCTGGATAAAGAGTAGGGAGAATGGTTCCATCATTCCTGCATCCCAGACTGGATGATCCGAAGATAATCAATGAACTGATACCGCCGGTGTTTCTGCTTTCCTGATATCTCCACCAAAATACCTGCCTCTTCAAACTTCTTTATCAGCAGGGTGGAGGTCTGACGACTCACCTGCAATGTATCAGTTACCTGGGCAGTGGAGAGGATAGGGTACTCAAATGCTAGATGGACCAACCGGACTGCATGAACTCCGCCTATCCGGTGAATTGCAAGTTTATTGGTTAGTTCATTCTGGAGACCAATGATCTGCTTTGCGGTATTGATAGAGTCTTTCGAGACCTCAATCACCCCGGTAAGGAAGAAACGTACCCAGTTCTCCCATAGCCCTTCGAATCGCACATCGTTGAGTTGCTCGTAATACTCACGCTGGTTCTTCTTGAGATAATAACTCATGTAGAGGAGCGGTTGCGAGAGCACCCGGCGATGATAGAGAAAGAAGGTCGTGAGCAATCGTCCCATTCTGCCGTTTCCATCTTCATAAGGGTGAATTGATTCAAACTGGGCGTGAATCAATGCAGTCTTAATCAATGGGGGAATAAGATCTTTCTTCATGAAAAATTGCTGCAGATCTTCCATCAACGGCTGAACAAGGTCAGGAGGCGGGGGGACATATGATGCCTGCTCAATCGGTGAACCAGCTGTCCCTATCCAATTCTGCACGTCACGAAGGGTACCCGGATGTTTTGATGCACCACGGGTTCCTGAAATAAGAAAATTATGAATTTCATTGATCAAGGGAAGGGAAAAGTCTGAAAACTCGAGCTTCTCCATGCCGTGACTCATCGCTTTCAGATAATTAAGCACTTCACGGATATCATTTACATTCTCCCGTGGAGTCATGTCAGCCTCAAACTCAAGGACTCCCATTAATGATGCCTGTGTCCCTTCAATTTGCGAACTGAGCAGGGCTTCCTTCTTCATGTACATCGCAACGAACAGATCAGGATTTGGAAGGACCTGAGTTACTCCGTCAAGCCGGGCAAGAGCGTCGCTGGCTGCTGATATGAGATGAAGAAGGTGATCATCAAGGATCAGATCAGGGGGCAATGGCCGGGG
>JAZDKH010000108.1:0-2971 GCA_043803325.1 Methanobacteriota archaeon
GCCTGATGGATCAGAACCCCGATAAAGGGCATGATAATGTTGTCAACAAGTGGCATTATAAGGGCAGTTACAGCAACACCCATGATAAACGCAACAGTGAGAGCGATTACCTTATATTCCTTCAGAAATTCGAGAAATTCAGAAAATAATCCGACATCGGGATCAGATCCTGATTCACGTTCAATCCTCATGAAGATGCCGCCATTTCTTATGGCCTAAAGCAGGGTTGCTGCTGGGTTGCACAATGAAACGTCCCATATCCTTCTACCATAGCCCGGGCATTGATACCAACCACCTTCCGGTCAGGAAAGAGATCCTTTAGAATGGAGAGAGCAGGTTCATCATTCGGATTATCAAAGATCGGTACTATAACTACCGCATTGCCGATGTAAAAATTGGTATAACTGGCAGGATATCGTCCCTCTGAATCTGATACCGGGCCTGGCATTGGCAGACGAATCACTGTAAGGGGGTGACCGTCCTGATCCATCGCATTACAGAGAATTGAATAATTTTCAAACAGAGCAGGATAATTCTCGTCTTCAGGATTCTCTTCAAAAGCACACACTACGGTTGATGGGCCAACAAACCGGGCGATATCATCAACGTGACCATCGGTATCATCCCCTACTACCCCGTCATTGAGCCAGATCACCTTTACAACTCCAAGATACTCCAGAAGAATGTCCTCAATATTTTCCTGGGATAGAGAGGGATTCCGATTAGGGTTCAGGAGACAGGCCTTGGTAGTCAGAACCGTTCCTCTCCCATTTACATCAATCGAACCACCTTCAAGAACTATACCTGGTTCAAAGACCGGAAGGTTCAGAATTTCATTCATCCAGCCCGGAATGCATCCATCTGCAAGGAGTTCATCATATTTATCCCCCCATGCATTGAAGATCCACCGAACCATAGCAAGTTGCTCCTCCCCCCGATTCACCACAAAAGTAGGCCCGTAGTCCCGTATCCAGACATCGGCATAGGGAACCTGACACAACGTAACCTGAGACATATCAACTCCGGCACCCTCAAGAAGACGGTTTATCCGTGAAGATGCATCTCCTTCAGGAACCAGTAACCAAACCGGTTCTGATTGATGAATTGCCACCACAAACGAGATATAGCCTTCTTCTACCGCTTCAAGAGACGGAAAGGTGAGGGTATTGTGTGGCCATGATAACCAGACTCCATCATGTGGCTCCCATTCGGCTGGCATATGAAATCCACGGTTGCGTGGGGTATCACCAAGAGAGGAAGAAACTACATCAGGCCACTGACCTCGAATCGGCGAGCAGAGAGAGGTGTAGGTCTCTGGACGACGATTTCTCATAAACCCCCATGATTCCCGTACCTCTGAATTCATGGAGAGATCAATCTGGACGAGGACAATCTCTTCTTCTCTTCCGGCTCGTGCGAGGACACAGCCAAAAGCATCACAGACAAATGACCCCCCAAAGAATGCTACTTTATCCTCTGTGCCAACTCGGTTCACTGCGGCAACATGGACGCTATTCGCGATCGCGTGGCTCCGTTGGATTGTCTCCCAGGATTCCTGCCATTCACCTTCTTTGGGACAGGTATCAATAACATCTCCTATTGCAGTTGGGTAGACGATGATCTCCGCACCGGCAAGGGCAACAGATCTGGCTGCTTCCGGGAACCATTGATCATAACAGATGAGAGGAGCAATCTTACCAAATCGGGTATCATACACTTTGTATTCTAAGCCTGGCTGAAAGTACCCTTTTTCAAAAAAGCAGGGATCCTGAGGGATATGTACCTTATAATATGGGGGAAAGATGGTGCCATCAGCATCAATCACAACAGCCGCATTTCTGAACTCGCCGGAGTATGACTGGGTGAAGATAGGAACAATGATGACAACGCCATTTTTTTCTGCAAGTCCAGCAAATAACGCCACCGATTCCCCGTCGATCGATTCTGCTATATCTGATGCGGTTGTTCCGACATATTGGGGAAAATATAATGTACGATAGAGTTCTGGAAGGCAGATCACCTCCGCTCCCTGGCTGATAGCCTCATTCACCTTCCCTTCCATCAGAATCAGATTTAATGCAGGGTCAACAGTCGCGGTTGTCTGAATTAATCCGAGGGTAACAAGCCGGGACTCCATGTCTCTCTCCCGAGTATTGTACTCACAGAAGAAATATCTGTTTTCAATCACTCCCCACCTGTTTCATCGAGAGCGAGATACGCCCCCGCTGCTGGTCTATTGCGATAACCTTTACCCTGACCCGCTGGTGAATGCTAACAATATCTGCGGGATCATGAATGAACCGATCAGCCATCTCGCTGACATGAATGAGTCCATTCTCTGATATTCCTATGTTCACAAATGCCCCGAATTTCGTGACATTCGTGATCACCCCTTCGATATCCATCCCTTCCTTCAGATCATCTATCGACGTTATCATGTCTACATAGACTGGCGGTTCAAATACCCCACGTGGATCCCGGCCAGGTCTTATCAACTCTTCACTGATGTCAGTGAGTGTGAGTATCCCACATTCAGCGGACACAAAAGATTCAAGCCTGATCTGTCGTACGAGAGACTCTTTTCCGATAAGGTCAGATGCATGCACTCCAATACTGGCTGCCATCTCTTCAACCAGCTTATATCGCTCAGGATGAACACCGGTATTATCTAGTGGGTTGCTTCCATCCCGAATCCGGAGAAAACCGGCAGCTTGTTCAAAGGTCCGATCCCCAATACCTTTTACTTTTTTCAGACCTTCCCTGCACGTGAACTGACCATTCTTCTCCCGATACAGAGCAATAGAAGTAGCAAGGCGGTCATTGAGGCCGGAAACATATGCCAAAAGCGAGGGAGACGCAGAGTTGAGGTCAACCCCGACCTCATTTACTACCGACCTGACTACTTCGTCAAGTCGCGACTGAAGCATCACCTGATCGATATCATGCTGATATTGCCCAACCCCGATGGATC
>JAZDKH010000109.1:0-4790 GCA_043803325.1 Methanobacteriota archaeon
AAAAATTCTCTAAAAAAGCTACCCGGGTCACGATAGCCACTGATTTTGATACCGAAGGGGAGCTCATTGGGAAAGAGGCCTACGAGCTCGTTCGGGCGGTAAATACCAAAGTTCCAATTGATCGGGCCCGATTTTCAGCAATCACCAAAGAAGAGATTACCAGGGCTTTCACTCATACATCAGACCTCGATTTTGATCTAGCCGCAGCAGGCGAAGCACGCCAGATCGTGGATCTGCTCTGGGGTGCATCCCTGACCCGATTTATCAGTCTTGCAGCACGGCGGGGAGGGACCAATATTCTCTCTGTAGGACGTGTGCAGAGTCCGACCCTTGCAATGATTGTGGATCGGGAGAAAGAGATTGAGGCATTTATACCCGAACCATATTGGGAGATCTCTCTTGATACTGAAAAGGGAAAAGAGCCATTTAGTGCCAGACATATTCATGGAAAATTTACAGTAAAAGAGCAGGCAGAAGCGGCATATGTTGCCACGAAAAAGCCTCTCACTGTCACTGATGTCAAAGAAGGTACTAGGACTGATAAGGCTCCGACCCCTTTTGATACTACCCAATTCATCGTGGCAGCAGCACGACTTGGTCTCTCTGCTGCAAATGCGATGCGAATTGCAGAAGATCTGTATATGAACGGGTATATCTCGTATCCAAGAACAGACAATACGATTTATCCTCCTTCCCTGAATCTGAATGGTATTCTAGATACATTGGAGAAGACACAATTCTCAAATGATGTTGCCTGGGTGAGAAAGAACCGGCGTAAAACACCGACTCAGGGGAAAAAGTCATCGACTGACCACCCACCAATTCATCCAGCCGGAGCAGCAACACCGGAACAACTCGGAGAGAACTGGAAGGTCTATGAGTTAGTAGTTCGACGGTTCCTGGCCACATTATCACCTGATGCAGAATGGCTGACTATGAAGATCAGCATGACCGCAGCAACTGAAGGATATGCATCAACGGGCAGCAGATTGAAAGAACCTGGTTGGAGAACCGTTTATACCTATTCTGATGCAAAGGATACCGTTCTTCCAGTAGTCAAACCTGGAGAAGAACTCCCGATTAATGCGGTCAACCTGGAAGAGAAACAGACCCAGCCGCCACCACGGTACTCACAGAGCAAACTTATTCAGGTAATGGAAGAACTCGGTCTTGGGACGAAATCCACCCGCCATGAAGTGATACAAAAGTTGGTTGTTCGTAAATATATCGAAGGCAACCCTCTCAGACCTACTCTCGTCGGGAAAGCAGTCACCGAATCTCTCCAGGGACATGCCAGTGAGATCACAAGACCTGAGATGACCCGAACCCTTGAAGAGGCGATGGAAGAGATTAAGGTCAAAAAACAGTCTCGTGATCTTGTGCTTTCCGATTCCCGGGATATGCTTCACAAGGTCTTTGATGAACTAGAGCCGAACAGTGAATTGATCGGCAGGGAGATCATGGATCAGACTGATGAAGAACTGACCATCGGTCCCTGCCCGGTTTGTGGGAAAGATCTTCGAATCAGACGTAAAGGAGTTTCCCAATTTATCGGGTGCACTGGATATCCGGATTGCACATTCAACATCAGTCTGCCGGGTTCTATGTGGGGGGGTGCTATCCGTACAAAAGCCGTATGTGATCAGCATACCCTTAACCATGTGAGTCTCATATCCAAGGGAGCCAGACCCTGGGAGATGGGGTGCCCGCTCTGTCAGCTCATCAGTCAGCAGAAAGAGATCTATGCCATGATTCCGTCCATGACTGAGGAGATAAATAAAAAACTCATTGATGCCAAGATTTACTCAGCTTTTGAACTTGGGAAAATGGAACCTGCTGCTCTGATTAAAGTTACAGGAATTACGAAAAAAACTGCTGAAATACTCATTCAAGACACAACATCTGTAATGGCAGTTTTGAAACAGCGATCTGAGTGTAAAAAGTTCATGAAGCAGTTTGTCCCACCAAAACGTGGGAGAAGTCACACCAAGGTTATGACTGCGTTTATCGCAAGTGGTATGGGCAGCATCGAAGACGTCTCCAAAGGAAGCATTGAGAACCTGAAGAAGGCAGGGCTTACCGAAGAAGAGGCAACTACCCTGAAAACAGAGGCTACACTTTTCACCTGTAAAAACCGCATGAAAGAGATGGGAATCCCCGCAGCTTCTCTGAAGAAATACCAGGAGGCCGGATTTATCTGCCATGAAGATCTGATCTCCAATCACCCTGCATATATCAGTATCAAAACTGGAATATCAGTAGAGACGGTCAGTAAACATATCACGCTTGTTGCAGAATCACTAAAATCAGACCCTCCGGTAAAAATATCTAAGAAACATCTGGAAAAAGGGCGGGAAGAACTCATGAGTCTGAAGGGAACAGGTGAAGCAATTCTTGAACAATTGTATAAAGCAGGTATCATAGATCTGAAAACCCTTTCTCTGGCTAATGTTGATAAAGCTGCAAAAAAAAGCGGATTAACGAAAGATAAGATACGACAGTTCCAGGCTGCATCTCATGTCTGAAACTAAGAATGTTTTTTCTGTTTCTAAAGAAAGATAATTAACAGATTTTTCCACAGGACCCCCTATGTATACCAAATGGAAGACCTGGGCACATGTTACTAAACTTGATCCCGATAAAAACCTGACTGAAGAACAGATGGCAGAGATTGCCACCAGTGGGACCGACGCACTGATGCTATCCGGTACCCTGAATATTACCAGGGAAAATATGCAAAATCTCAGGGATCAGGTGAAGGAATATGGACTGCCCCTTGTAATTGAACCAGCAGGACCAGAAGCAGTCGTAGCAGAAGAGATTGATCTCCTCTTCATTGCCAGCGTAATGAATACCAGCCAGTCTCAGTGGATCGTAGGAAAACACAAAGAATGGGTACAGCAAAACACGGTTCCATGGGATCGGGTTGTTCAGGAAGCATACATCGTTCTCAATCCGGATTCTGCGGTAGCCCATGTTACTGGTGCTGACTGTTCAATAACCGCAAAAGAAGTTGCTGCATTTGCAGAAGTCGCAGATCGTTACTTTCAATTTCCAGTTGTATATATCGAGTATAGCGGCACATATGGGAACCCAGATGTGGTTCGGGCAGCAGCTGAAGCAATTGATAATGCAGTCCTCTACTATGGCGGAGGCATTGACTCAGGAGAGAAGGCGGCGGAGATGGGACAGTTCGCCGATACCATCGTTGTAGGGAATGCCGTATATGATCGGGGTGTACAGGCTCTGATTGAAACAGTTCAGGCAATCCAGTAATATTTTTATGGAAATATTCTCATTAATCTTTTCTGAGGCACCAGCCGGGACGTTGCTTTGGTTTCTATAATGCCTCGCATTCGTATTGTCCTGGTAGAACCGCTCTATGATGGAAATGTCGGGTTTTCAGCCAGAGTAATGAAAAACTTCGGGTTTACCGAACTTGTCCTGGTAAATCCCTGCTCTCTTGGTATCGAGGCCTTTGCCCGGGCATCACACGCGAAAGAAGTTCTTGAGCAGGCTTCCCTCATGACCCTCGAAGAGGTCTTTAACACCAGTAACATGGTCATCGCAACGACAGGTTCACTCTCAAAATCTGCCTGCCATCCGATACGGATGCCATTTTATTCACCAAAAGAAATTCGCAATCTCGTTGCAGATGTGGATGGAACCATCTCAATTCTCTTTGGAAGAGAAAACTGGGGTCTCTCCAACACTGAAGTAAGACGGGCAGATGTGATATGCACCATCCCGACTGCAGAGATATATCCGATTGTCAATCTCTCTCACGCAGTAGGAATCCTCTGCTATGAACTTGCGAATCTACCCAAAGGGGTGATAGCAGTCGCAACCCCTGAAGAAATGTCTCATCTGTACATCCATATCGATGAGTATCTGGATCTTGTGAAGCATCCAAGGTTTAAACGGAGATCGACAATGACCCTCATACGTCGTATCCTTGGGCGCTGCAATCTGACCTGGCGTGAGACCACTACAATCCACGGACTTCTCCGCAGATCTGAATGGCTTTTCTGCCCTGAGGTAGGAAAGGGTGATCAACCGAAGAAAGCGGGTAAATACGATCCAGACGATACCGATAATCATGATCCTCGTTGACTGGCAGATCATCGACCGCATACGTCGTGGTTTTATCATAGTTGAGCCGTATGATCCCGAACTGATCCAGCCAAATTCCCTTGATATCAGACTTGGAAACCATTTTGCCTGGTATGAAACCAGTGATGAGGTCATTGACCCTTATGACCGTGAGTCAGTCACCAGCAGGACTCATGATATGACTGCAGATAGTATCGTTTTGCATCCGGGTCAGTTCATCCTTGCAGAAACAATGGAACTCATCGAACTTCCAGACAATATCGTAGCAAGCATTGAAGGGAAAAGCAGTATTGCACGCCTGGGAATAGAACTTCATCAGACCGGTGGATGGATTGATGCCGGTTTCAGGGGGAGCATTACTCTTGAGATGTGCAATGTTAACCAGAGGCCGGTCAGGATTCACGCAGGAATGGCAATAGGTCAACTCGTATTCTATACAACCGAGCGAGCCGCCTGCCCATATAATGCCAAGAATGATGCGAAATATATGAACCAGCGTCAGGCAACTTTCTCACGATACTATGAAAACTCCAGGTAGGCGGTGTTTTATAGCTGATGAGAGCCTATAATTACGGGTATTGATATCCGGAGACTAATCCATGCGCCTTCTTTTATTACATTCAGATCTTATCACATACGAAGCGAAGAAAAAGACAAAATTCGCTGAAGAGCCCTGC
>JAZDKH010000110.1:0-3245 GCA_043803325.1 Methanobacteriota archaeon
AGATTTGCCCTTCTTGTGGCCTTATTACATTTCCCCGTCTTTCACCCGCCATCATTGTACGAATAACTGATGGAGATCGGATCCTTCTGGCACGGTCTCCTCATTTTCCTTCACATATGTATAGCGTTCTTGCAGGTTTTATCGAACCTGGAGAGTCTCTTGAGGCCACAATCCATCGTGAGGTCTTTGAGGAGGTAGGAGTCCGGGTGTCTGATCTTCGATATTTTGGCTCACAACCGTGGCCTTTTCCTGACTCATTGATGATCGGTTTCACGGCTCGATATGTCTCTGGTGACATTACCTGTGATGGTGTTGAGATAGAAGATGCTCAGTGGTTTACCCGGGATCAGATGCCTGAGTTACCGGGTATTCTCAGTATATCCCGGGCATTAATTGATGATTTTCTAGCTGCCTGATGAAAAAACGTGAGATGATAATTCTGAAGATACATAACCCAGGGATTTTGTACATGTCCGGAATGCTTATAATCTGACCGCTCAGACTCCTTTGTATGACGCAGCCGTGCAGGGTTCTTATACCAATCATTCTTCTTGGATGCATCCTTCTTCCAACCATATCATGGGCTGATAACCTGAGTGACTCAAATACTTCGTGGGCTGCTGGTAAGGCACTCTGGGATGAGAAAAACTATGAGGATGCACTGATAGCGTTTAATAATTCAACCGTTCTCAATCCTGCCAATGACCAGGCGTGGTTTTACAAAGGTCTAACACTTGCACGACTCGGGAGAAATGAGGATGCAATTGCAGCGTACGAGGTCGTGAGTACTATCAATCCGGAGAATGCGGCAGTATGGTTTAACAAAGGGACGAACCTGGCCTGGTTGAACCGGACGGATGAGGCGCTTGTTGCGTATGATAAAGCGATAGAGCTGGATCCTGCGTATGCGTTCCCCTGGTATAATAAGGGGAATATTCTTGCCGACTCTGATCAGTATCAGGAAGCGCTTGACTCCTACAACAGGGCAGTGGAGCTTGATCCCACATTCACCCTCGCATGGAAGGCGAAAGCAAATATCCTGGCAAAACTTGGTAAAGTTACAGAGTCCGTCGATTCGTATAATATTGCTAAAGCGCTTGAGGATTCCTGATTCTCTTTCTCTTTGCTGGTAATTCAGGGCATATTTTCAGGATGCTGAGAACCTCCTGCCTATCGATAGTTCTATTGTCAACCCGATTCCAGATTAGGCATGTTCTCCGCGATCAGGTCTGTGGTTTTGCGGTCTCTTTTTGCATTGGGTGGTCTGGTTCTTTGTACTATGGTCCAGGCTCCTGTAACGGCAGATTCAAGTGGGTGGAAGTCACTGGTTATATCCGGGCGTTTTCAGATGACCGTGCCAATAACATGGTCACCAGTCGTATATGATCTTCCTGCTGCCGGACAGGAGATGACGATAATCAGAGATCCTGCTGACGATACCTGGGAAGTTCAGGTGATCGATGTTCTCAATGAGGAAGGCCAGGTCTGTGACGAGTCACTCCTTGAGGCAGTATCGCGCTCTTTTATGGAGGGTGCTGAATATACTCCCCTTGAAGGGGTCGGTCCAAATTACAATCCGCATGTCCACTCACTCATTCATGCCTGCAATGGGAAAGATGGGCAGACGGTTATGATGATTACCCGTGCGGCAGGTCCATATATTGTTTTTATTATCGGGGCATATGCGAACCCGGAAGCAATCTCTACTGGAGCCGCCGAACTCGGGGTGATGGCAGGTTCTCTGGAATATATTATCTAATTCTGGAGATCCATCTGGGTGATAGTCATTCTTTATAGCCCCCGTTATCTCACCTGTACGTATGCGAAGATCCACCCTCGATGATAAAGGGGGCATCATCACAGAACGGGGAACTAAGCATGTAACCATACGACTCCGAATTCCTGCAGGAGTAGTAACTCCTGACCAGCTTCGGGGGATTGCTGATATCGCGGAGAAGTATCATGCTGGTGTCTCCCTGACGGTGAGACAGACTGCTGAAATGCATCATGTTGATCCAGTCTTCATTCCTGATCTCATCTCTGATCTTGAAATGAATGGAACTCCGCTCGGGAGTGAAAAAGCTGAGGTCGTTAATGTTACCGCGTGTGCAGGTACTGACCGGTGTGTGTTTGGTCAGATAGATTCGATTGCTCTGGCAAAAGAGATCGATGCAGCATTTTTCGGGCGTGAGATGCCGGTAAAGACCCGGATTTCGGTATCTTCCTGCCCATACTCCTGTATGAGTGAACGGCTTAATGAGATTGGGGTGACCGGGGTAGTCCGACCATATCGGCGGCCAGGTGATTGTACCGGTTGTGACAGTTGTACCCATTATTGTAAGGAAGAAGCAATTACCATTAGAAATGGGGAGATCAATATGGATATGGAAAAATGTATCCTCTGTGGGATGTGCATTCTAAGTTGTCCATATGGGATCATCCATGCAGACCCCCCTGCATATCAGATAACAGTTGGTGGGATACGAGGGAAAAGCCCGGCTCCTGGAAAACACCTGGTTACGGTAAAATCTGCGGGAACTGCTCTCCGGGTGGTGGGTCTGGTTGTTGATTGGATTTATCGGAGTGCCTGGGCCGGGTCTCTCCTTCAGGATCAGCTTGATGACCTGGGTTTTGAGAGATTTAAGGACAGGGTTATGGCAGAAATTCCTTCGGGCGAGATAGAAACCGGGTTCTGATATCCGATCTCGTTGGTGTTTTGTGGGTAGGTGAAGGGTTTATGAAGATTATTCACGTTGCAGGCTGGTCTGGCTCCGGAAAGACAACGTTTATTCTGGATCTCGTTGCTGCCCTCTCAACGCTTGGACCGGTAGGGACAATCAAACATATCGGAGAACATATCTGTGTTCTTCCGGAAGGAAAGGATACGACGAGGCACTATGAGGCAGGTGCTGTTGTTACCGCAGGTATTGATCTTGAGAAGACGATGATCAGCAGCGGGTCAAAATCTCTTTTTTCTGCCCTGGATCTTCTCTCTGATGCCGGTATTAGATATGCTGTTGTTGAAGGGTTTAAAGCGGTCCCATTTCGGAAAGTGGTCCTCGGTGATCTGGATACTCCTGCTCTTGTAAGGGATCCCTCTGTTTCAGATGTAATTGCCCTTCTTCCCGACTTTGATAATTACTATTCGCTCGCTGGGCTGGTACATGAGATTGAAGATGAACCGGGTGACGGGTTAAATAATCAATGAAATGTAATATAAGTAAAAAATTAAAACCAGAGGAATT
>JAZDKH010000111.1:0-3044 GCA_043803325.1 Methanobacteriota archaeon
TTAAGAGACCACGGTCCATGATGGCCGTGATGACGATGACCGGTCCTCCCTGTTTCGCTCTCTTTTTACAGACATCTTTGAATAATTCCCGGTCTTCAGGTTTGTCTACTCCAAACCAGGTCACCTTATACTCAATAATGAGTATTGCAGAATTATCAATCTCAATAACAGCGAGTAGATCATGAAGGGTATGAATCTCCAGGTAAATGAGCCGGTCCTGATGTTCTTCCCTGAATTTAATCAAAGGTACAAACTGATGATTATTGATATAAGTGATCTGTCCGACCGGGTACCGGACCGGGATATCAGCCTGGTCCTTATGAAAATCTTCATGAGAAGCCTGAATGACCGTGAACGCTTGTGGCGGGATATTCTTCAGCGGGTTATTTCGATCTCTCATTAATTAGGAAATTGAACCAGGAGTATAAGAAGGTAAAGTAAACACCGCGAAAGTGATCCGTCTTTTTATCAGGACTCCCGAAGCTGCCGGAATGGATATTCTACCTCCTCCCAAGCTCTATCTATGAGCCGCTGATAATATTTCACATCTACACTTTTCAGATTAAATGAAGGATCCACGAGGAGCTCCTTCTCATCTCTGACCACGTATGAGGCATCCATTCCTGGCACAAGTTCCACCCCGAACGACCGGTAGGAATCGATCACCGCCTGGGGGATGCACCGGTTTTTGTACGCCTCCCGACCTATTCGCCGGGTGATAACCATCTCTGCTATATCTGCAGATACCACTCCTGTCCGATATCGCTGATAGATATGTTTCATCTCAGGAAGAAGTCCTCTTAAATCTTCGATATCTGGAATGTCTGCCATTTGAGTGATCATCTCTTTTTGCATTTTCTGAATATAGAGGGGAGTGTTTCTTCTCCTGACTGCTACTCCTCTGGTTTTTATTCCGCCTCCTTTAATTCTCCCATAATAATTCCCATAGGAGCCGGTCCCGTCTACTTGGGGAAGAAAGATAATCCAGTCATAGGTTTCACTCTCGGTATGAATCCCGGTAAATTCCTCAATAGCGGCAGCGATCTCTTTCGGGTTGCATTGCTGAACAAATAAACAATCAATGATGGCATGGAGCACTCGTCCATCCATCTTCTCGACGAGGGAGATACACTTCTGCAGTAGTTCGGTAGCTTTTAGTGTGATCTCTTCATGCACTTCGATTCTTCCGAATCTTGCATTTTTGTAACCAGTGTAGCCGAAACAGGTGACGAGCATCCACTTCAGAATCCCATCCATTCCTGCATATGTCGGGTCGCTCTTTTTCTTCAGCTTGGTAATCTGCCGGAGGGTAAGGATCGGTTTTAGTACAGTCGGAAGAAATCCGTCCTTCTCCTGATCATTCAGGGTTTCAGGTGAGAGATTGTATTTCACGATGATTGAAGGGTAAAATGAAGTAAAATCTATCTGGGTCACTCCTTCATAAATTCCGGGTTTTGGCTGAAGAGTCAGTCCTCCCCGGTAATCAAGTCGCATATCTTTCAGACACCTGGGGCCTTCTGCATCATTCTTCCGGAACGGTACCGCTATTTTCCGGGCAAGGGCTTCATATACTTCATAACTGGATACCAGCGTTCCGGGTGTCAGCCGACAGGTCAGGTTCGGTGAAAGACCGGTGAGCCGGGAAGCGAGGAAGATCCCCCTGATATCTCCTTCCCGGTACATGAAACTCTGCCTGGTGTCAATGATAAGCCGTCCTTCCGGCATCCTGGCTCCGAGTCGGTGTTCCATCCTGCCATAACTGAAATACGACCGGGAGGAGAGGGATCTGAATTTCCCGGTCCGGCTGAGTGTGTTGGGAATACCCCATTGTTGTGCCTGCGAGCAGATATTCGAGGACCACCGGTCGTAATCAGGAAAGAGGATTATGTCAGGATCACGGGTCTGCACGATATCACAGAGATCATCGATATTCTGTCGGTCAGAACCAGAAAGAATGAACGCCTGTTTCTCATCGGTCAGATCTTTGACTGTGATGGTGCCGGTACGGTCTGACCTGTGTGGGTTTTCACTGCAGGAGATCTCCATCATAACCACCGGGGGATCATGTTCAGGAATGAACCGGTCTATTCCTCTCCAGCCTCCCGGAACAGAATTACTTTCGGCAGCATACCGTTGCTCAGGTCTAATATCCACGTTGAAGAGCTGGCCCTGGTACCGGGTTTGCTTCTCTATCTGCTCGGCTACATCCCTTCCTGCTTCGATTACAAAACCATCAAACTCGCGATAGATAGATCTGAACGAGCACTCCTGCATGGGATAGGTGGATTCCAGGTCATCAATGAGTGAATAATGTAGATGAGGATCCGTGAATGACACCAAAAATGAAGGCTTTTGTATATGGTGAGAGATGGTAAGCTGGCCGTTCGTAATCTCCCAGATAGAGATGCCATTTCCAGACCTGCAGCTGTCGAGAATGAAGGATGCAGTATGATGCATAGGGATCACCAGATTCCATCCAGGTTCTTCTGAGTTGAAGCAGTGACGGCATGAGTTTGTTTGACCGATGGGGTATCATTAAGAATGAGAACCATCCGGTGCACATATGGTTCTAGAAGGATCAACCATTTATCCAATTTGGTTGAGAAGATAAAAACCGAACCGGTATCTTCTGCTTTATGTCGGCAGAATTCGCCAATGTACGGCAGGAGATCTGCATTGTCGTCAAAGAGACTTCGATCATGTTCAAAGAGGGTGAGCCGCTCGTCAGATTCAGCCAAGATTGTTTGCACCTGGTAGATGGTAAGTGCCCTGCGAACCACCAGATTTGTTGATGCAGTGGTGAATTTGGGTAGGATTTCGGGATAATTTCCACAGAGATAGAGAATTTTTCCTCGCTGTCTGTTCATCAGGGTATTGAGCGCCTCCTGAATTGTTTCAGATGGGGCGATGAATAAGGTGAATGTGTGTGGAGAGAGGAGGGAACTCAGGTCGATAGATGCAGACATGGCATAGCACGATCCTGGGATCTGGTATCTAAAGGTTTAGTTAATGTCGTGAAAGTGAACAGGGGGGTCCAAAATAAG
>JAZDKH010000112.1:0-3036 GCA_043803325.1 Methanobacteriota archaeon
ATGTACCTGGACAATGAGCCTGCCATTCTTGCTGGCAGGGAAATATGGGGGTTTCCAAAAAAATATGGTCTTCCTTCACTGGGAGTTGATCCTGTAAGCAAAGACACCCTTGTTGGAAGGCTCTATTACGGAGAACTCGAAGTTGCCAGGGGGACGATGGGATATAAATGGCAGGCTCTTCCCACGGATGATATCAAAAAATATCTCGAAGACACTCCAAATTACCTGATAAAAATCATCCCTGATGTGGATGGCAGCCCGAAAATCCATCAGCTGGTCAGGTATCATCTGGGTAATGTTACGGTTAAAGGAGCCTGGACCGGCCCAACAGATCTTGAACTCTTCAGGCATGCCCTGGCACCGGTTGCTGATCTGCCGGTGAAGAAAATTATATCTGGAGTCCATTTCATCAGTGATCTGACCCTTCTTCCCGGAACTGTGGAGTATGATTATCAAACCTGATGAATCTCTCTTTTTTTTGATATGAACAAATGAAGGGACTTTTGGCTCATGTCGTTTTCCCTTCACGTTCCAATGAAACGGGGTACCTTGCGGAGACTCATTACTGATACTATCCCGTTGAATACGAAGAAGGGGATGGTCAGCAAGGCAGTGGTAACCGGGAAGATGTCAACGAATAATCTTACCAAGCCTAACTGCAGAATTCTTGGTTCTTCGGCTCTTGAATGGCTGAACAAAACCGGCCATAAATAATACCCCCCGGGGACCGACGGCCCCCGGCTGGCGCCCGGCGCCCTCTAACAAGCCGAAGAGGGATTGTTATGTTATTCCCCCGACTCAATAATTCGATAATGCCCTTTCGGTACGGTGATTTCGAAGAGAATCCCATTACCTGGTTCTCCTGTCTCATGCAGCGCTATTTCTGTTATTGAGAGGATTTCCCTGGCGAGGAAGAGGCTGGTGCCGCTTTTTCCCATGTGTTCCCATGTGAATAACTGCTCTTTATCCTCTGCCGGAATTCCCGGCCCATCTGATTCGACCAAAATCGTTATGCCCTCCGGGGTTTTCCGGTATTTGAGGCCGATCTGGGTTACCCCGGCTCCTTGTATGACAATAGTCTCCATAAGGGCTAAAAAGACGTCCTCAAACAAGGGGTCAACATATATTTTAATGTCAGGCAGTTCAACAGTCCGGGAGATATTCGACAGATCAAGATGGGAGATGGCGTAGAGAAAAACATGAAGAACGGTTTTCCAGAGTGGGTGTTTTATGCCAAGATTCTGGTATTTTTCTGCAAAGGCAAGCGCATTTTGAGCAGATTGGATGATCTGCTGCTCTTTATCAAAGTAAATTTCTGCTTCTTCAGAACTATCGGAATCTTTTGAAATCTGGATATAGCCTGAAAGGATATAAAAAGCATTTTTTATATCTCTGATTGTGAGCGTATTGAGCAAGTTTAATTTTTTCCGGGCCTGTATGAGGGCATGTTCGCTCTTCTGAAGCTCTTTGAAGTTTTCTCGCAGCTCTTTTTCCATCGCTGCTAATTGCTCATAGGCAGCCCGTATCTCCTCATTTTTCCGGACCAGCTCCATCTCCACGCGAGTACGGTTCGCTACCTCCAACTGCAGTTCCTCGTTTTGCCGGGCAAGTTCAGCGGTTTTGCGCCTGACTTCACGCCGGAAAAAATAACTCATAATTACAAAGAGGAAGGCAAGACAGGTAACTCCTCCAAGAATCCACCAGAGAAAAATTGGGATGATCTCCCTGCCTTTTATCCCGTACCATTGCTGAATTGCCTTGCTGTATGTGGATGAGGGATCTTTTTTTCCTTCTGCAATATATGGATCAATAACCCTGAGAAGGTCCTGGTTCTTTCCTTTGAGAACGGCAAAACCAAACTGTGCGGGATTAAACATCACAGGGGTGGCAACGAGACCGTATTTCTTGGAATCTTCCTGACCTGCTGAGTTATACACAACAAGGGCGTCTGCTTCTCCAGCTGCAACTGCAGTAAAAATATCAGCAGGTCTATCCTTTTCAAGATACGTTGCATTGACGCCGAATTTCTGTGCATAATCCTTCAAAGCGGTTCCACTGGAAGCTCCCTTAACCATTGCAACCCGTTTTCTGTCAAGGTCAAGAATCGTATTAATACCTGAACCGGGGCGTGTATACACCTGCGACCAGATCGAAAGAGCTGATTCATTGGTGAAATCATAAATTCCCGCACGTTCGGGCGTAATTGCCACAGCAGGTAAGAGATCGATTTCACCTAAAGTCAGGCGATCCCAGCTCTCTGAGATCGTTCCGCTGATCCAAATAACATTCCACCCCTCTTTTTTCGCCAAATCTTCGATAAGATCAACAAAAAATCCAATTGGCTTTCCCTGATCATCAGTATAGAGGGAGGGTTTGAGTTCTGTCAGGCCTACCTTTACATCCCGTGCAGCGACTGGAACGGAACAAAAGGCAACGATGAGAATAAGTAGAGCAATGAGGATAAAGACCTCCTGCCAACGGCCATTTCTGTTATCAGGATGTATGGGAGGAATCATATTGTACCTCAAAGTAGATCAAAGACAGTAGTGAATATAAAATTACTATGAGAGATGGTAAATGTTCTGATGGTTAATTATTCTTTTGGAGTATCTATTCAGACATCAGTCCTCAAACATCGCAGATTTCGAACCCTATGAAAATCTGTGCGATGGATACAGCCAGCGATCGAGACCCCGCAAGGTTCCGGATCGCTGACCTCACGGTCCTTTGAAATCATCTGCCAGGGATACGATTGTTCTCTGCCCTGGGGAGTGTATAGATCAGCCGGGAGTATGTAAACGATTGATCGGGGTCTCTGAATGGCAGAAGATTCTGATTTGGCTTTCCGTTTCCCGTGACCGAAGCCACATGTGATCTGCAATAGGGTGTCAGGAAGGGTGATTCCGGATGAAATGATCTTCATTCCTCGTATCACATCCGGACATTGAGAGAACTTATTCAGGGGAGAAGAGCATATGAGGGTATATCAAAAGGAGATCTGTCAGATGAAGAGATATCAATTTACCACCCTGATAT
>JAZDKH010000113.1:0-7808 GCA_043803325.1 Methanobacteriota archaeon
CTGATCGCCGTTGGCTTTAAAGACTGGGTATTCTCTGGTAACGTTTGACATATCTTCTGATTGATGATTCATATAGATTCCTCTTCTATTGGATTGGGAAAATAGTAATGGTGATGGATGTCTGTTGATGATATATTAAGATCACAATCCTCATCTTTGAACCTGCGTACCTATGTACCCGTATGATCATTCTGCAGGGATTGTACTCCCCGGTGTATCCCGACCACCTCATACTCTTTGGCGAGGATACCTGCAGGAGTAACGAAATTCTACCTCCTTCTGCTAAACAAGGGAGAAAATCTAAGATCCCTGCTCCCAAAAATCACCCATTTGCCGTTTCCAATGAGGACTTTACCAGACTTTTCAGAAAATTGCGCATAATTATACCCAGGATCGATGAAAATACCCTATATTTCTCGATTCCTGCCCTGGATAATGCTCCTGACAAACCTCTCTGTTCTCCTGAATATTATACTCATCTCGGACAGATTTCTCCCTCTACATCCGGATTTACTCTTTGGAGTGTACCGGGATTTAAAATTCCTTTTGAATACATCTCCATTCTTTTATCCGGGTTAATTGATGCTGATTCGGGTCTCTTCACTGCGGGAAAGTCGTTTCGGTACTGGGTAGCCGCATACCGGTATGCCATCCGTCTCATCACAACTGGTCATTATCTTCCTTCATATCGGATGGTGGGAAGAGCAGGATTCAGATCTGTATGGGATATTCGTCCTGACTCGGCTGAGAAGGATGCGTTGTCAGCCTTGGTTGAGGCAATTCCCCTGTTTTGTATTCCTGCGACCGGATTTGGAGTGCATGATTCTGATATGGAGGATTTCTCCGCAGAATACACGATAAATTCATTCATCACGTCTTTCATCAGAAGAACCATCTATGAATCACTTGCTGAAACACCCGCTGATTTCCCGATGACTCATACGGTTATGATTCAGCAGACTGTTCAGATGATGTATTATCTCGGGCTCACCGGGCAGGGGAATCTCCTCGGGATGGACGGGCAGGCTCCGACAGACCATGGAGATGGCGAAAAAATAATCTCATGGGTGCAGTTGCCTCCAGAAGATAAGAATCTGGTTCCGCTCACTCTCGTCATCAGGATTCTTGAACCTGCGGGAGAAGGAGCCCACTGGTACATTTGTTATGAACTCAGGCCTGATGATGATCCCACCTGCCTGATTCCGGCAGGAACTATCTGGAGTGGTGAACGCGTCCTCTCCCGATCATTGCCTCCACTCCATATCCTTGAAGAGACGCTATTGCAGGAACTTGGGAGAGGTGCTGTGGTCTCTCCTTATATCCGGGATTCTCTCCAGTGTCCGGCACCTGATGGTTTCGTTCTATCCACAGCGGATATCTGGGAATTTCTCACCAGGGAGGTACCCCGGCTGAAAGAAGTTGGTATCGAGACGATCATCCCTTCCTGGTGGACAGAGCGGAAGATACAACCGATGATCCGGATAAGGGCTGAGCGGGAACTGAATGCAACCTCCTGGTTTGGGTTAGATACTATCGTCAGTTTCGATTATCAGATTGCTCTCGGAGATGAGATCCTGACCCCGGAGGAGTTTTTTAAGAGGACCGAATTGAAGAACTCGATAATACGGACAAAGGACGGGTGGATGGTCTTTGATATGATGGATTTGGCAAAAAATCTCACCCGTCTGCAAGAGATATATCAGAATCGGGATCTCACCTCACGAGATCTCCTCAAACTCTCATCCCGTATGGGAGAGGGTGGTTATGGGGATTTTGAGGTGGTCGGGAGTGATAGCTGGTGCCGGGATCTTATCGATTCAGTGAGGTCCGGTCTTCCTGCAGGAGACAGGGACGTTCCTTCCTCCTTCATCGGTACATTACGTCCGTATCAGGTGACCGGGTACTCATTCCTGGTTTTTTCCGCAGAACGGGGAATGGGTGCCTGTCTCGCTGATGACATGGGACTAGGGAAGACCCCGCAGACAATTGCCTATCTCCTTGCTAAACGGGATTCCGGAATTGATGGACCTTCTCTCATCATTTGTCCTACTTCAGTCGCAGGGAACTGGGAACGGGAACTCCAAAGGTTCGCCCCATCCCTCACATCATACATTCATCATGGTACAGGGAGGGAGAAGGCCGGGTTTTCAGAACTTGTATCTGGCCATGATTTGGTGATCACTACTTACCCACTGGTCGGGCGGGATCATGATCTCATTTCATCAGTGCAATGGAGTAGTATCATCCTTGACGAGGCACAAAATATCAAAAATTCCCGGACAAAACAGGCAAAATCTATCTACAATCTAAATGCGAGGCACCGGATTGCTCTGACGGGTACTCCGGTGGAGAATCGTCTGAGTGAACTATGGTCGATTATGCAGTTCTTAAATCCCGGGTATCTTGGAGGAAGTCAGCAGTTCAAAGAACAGTATGCAATTCCGATAGAGCGGGATCACGACCATCATAAAACCATCGAAATGAGGCGGCTTATACGACCATTTCTCCTGAGAAGGCTGAAGACTGATCGGAGTATCATCCAGGATCTCCCTGATAAGGTGGAGTCACGACTCTATGTCACACTTACGAGGGAACAGGTTACCCTATATCAGGCCGTTGTTAACCAGGTGAGAGATACTGCAGATTCACTCTCCGGGATTGCTCGTCGGGGTATGATCTTAGGGGCTCTTACAAAATTGAAACAGATTTCAGATCATCCACATCTCTTCACAAAAGATACGAATATCCGGATCTCCCGCTCTGGGAAGGTGCAACGGTTGATAGAGATGCTTGAAGAGGTATCCGAAGAGGGGGATGCCGCAATCATCTTTACCCAGTTTGCTACCTTTGCAACCCTCCTCCATACGGTGATTGAAGAGCATTTTGGCACAGATGTCCTGCTCCTCACGGGAGAGACACAGAGAACTGCCAGAGAAGAACTCATTGATCGATTCATGAGACCAGATGGTCCACAGTTCTTTATCATATCTTTAAAGGCAGGGGGGACTGGGCTAAATCTGACCCGGGCAAATCATGTCTTTCATATTGATCGGTGGTGGAATCCTGCCGTAGAGGATCAGGCAACGGATAGGGCGTTTCGAATTGGCCAAACCAGGGATGTACACGTTCATCTCATGATCGCAGCAGGAACCTTAGAAGAACGTATCGACGAACTTTTAATTGGAAAAAGAAGCCTCGCAAATGAGATTCTTGCCGGGGGGGAAGATTGGCTGACCTCGCTCTCTACTGAAGAATTGATAGATGTGATAACACTGAGGGAATCAGTGTTTGAGGAGTTCTGATGACTTCTCCCTATGGTCCTCTCCCATTGACATCGACCCTGATCTCTTTACGGGGGCCGATGGGCCGAACCTGGTGGGGTCGCCAGTTCCTGGAAAATCTCACCAAATCAGGAGATAAGGTCAGGCTTAATGCAGGAAAGACTTATGCCAGGAATGGAAGGGTACAATGGATTGAAGCAGGACCCGGTTATGTTGAAGCAAGGGTTACCGGTTCACACCTGTATTCTGTCAAAATTTTATTTACTCAATTCTCCGATGAATCATGGAAAGAGTTCTTTAGCATTATCGGAAATGAAGCATCCTTCGCTGCTCTTCTTATGGCGGGGACGATCCCTGAAGAGATGGATCACCTTCTGACAAAATATCAGATTTCAATATTTCCAGATACTACAAAGAAGAGCAAAGGATGTTCCTGTCCTGATTCGGCGAATCCCTGCAAGCATGAGGCAGCGGTGCTGAATATTCTTACTGAGAATCTCGATGGGGATCCGTTTCTTCTCTTTCTCTTACTTGGGAAACGGAGAGAAGAATTTCTTACTGATCTAAGGCAGGTACGAAGAGAGATACTCGGAATTTCGTCTCAAATAGGGCATTCTCCGGTGTTTTCCCCTGCAGAATCATCAGGATTCTTTGAGATGAAACCCTCTGCCATAGGAAGGCTCAGGGTATCAGGTCTAAAGCCGTCAGTCGTGAAAGATCCCACAATTAGAGGATATATGATGGCCCAGCTCGGAAAGTGCCCGTCAATCCTTGCAGGGAGGAATCTTGGAGAGCGGATTGCAGATCTTTATCCGAAGGCCGCTCATACCGCTGCCAGGTGGGCATCAGAGATAGAAAATTGGCCGTATGATAGGTGATAGGGATAGCGATCCATATTACCCTAAATATTTTGTCTGGTCCATCGGTACCGGTAATGCTAATGAAGACCCTGGGATATATTGAAGATAAATTTGCTAAGTACCATCCATAGTACTACTTATACTTTGAACACAAACATTGTAGTATATACGTAAGGGATATATTAAGATAGTTTTTGAGAGTCAGTTCCTTAATTTCAAGGTAATTTCTTTCGCTATTTTCAGTAACCTTGGCGATGTAGTGATACAACGCCGCTTGCGCATACAAAAATCGAGCATATCATGGAAGGCAAACGTCTGTACGTGGGAAACCTCACTTACTCAGTTAATGAAGCAAATCTTCGTGACCTCTTCGGAGCATACGGGGATGTTGAAAGCGTCAAGGTTATTGAACAGAAAGGATTCGCATTTGTCGAGATGGCAACGTCTGAGCAGGCCGAAGCAGCAATGAAAGCCCTGAATGAGACCGATTACGAAGGTAGAACCCTTCGCATCGATGAAGCACGGCCCATGCAGCCCCGCAGCGACTTTGGCGGCGGCAACCGTGGTGGCAGCTCCGGCGGATTTAACCGCAGATACTAATCTTTTTTTTATTGATACTGTTAATTCTAATCTTCTTAATACTATTGAACCATGAGCTCTTATCATGGAACTGAAAGAGAAGATTTCGGAAGTGATATTCGGATCTCATGTGGCTGCGGTAGCCACGTTCCATGACCCCTGAGTATATATCATGAGGCTCCTCCATACTTCTGACTGGCACCTTGGTGCCACCCTATGCGGACGGAAACGCTATGATGAAGGAGAAGCCTTCCTGAACTGGCTTACCAGTATAATCATTCGAGAAAGGATAGAAACTCTCATCATCGCAGGAGATATCTTTGATTCAGGCAATCCTTCAAACCTGGCATTAAAACTCTATTACCAGTTTCTTAATAAGATTGCACAATCCGGGTGTCTTCATATCGTGATCACCGCTGGAAATCACGATTCCCCTTCCCTTCTTGCAGCCCCAAAAGAACTCCTGTCAGCTCTTGATATCCATGTCATCGGAGCTATCACCGAGGATCCATCTGATGAAGTGCTTATTCTGCATGATAAGTCCGGAGATCCTGCTCTGATACTCTGTGCGGTTCCGTTCCTGCGTGACCGTGATATCAGAATAGCAGAGGCAGGTGAGAGCATAGATGAGAAAAAATTCCGCCTACTTAATGGAATTAGCGATCATTATCAGAAGGTCTGCAAAGTAGCAGAGTTGCACCAGACAGATCTCGGTAGAGACACTCCAATTGTGGCAACTGGCCATCTCTTTGCTGCGGGAGGGAGCATTCTAAAGGATGACGGGGTGAGAGAACTGAGTGTAGGGAATCTCGTCCAGGTTGGTTCTGATACGTTCCCTCCCTGTATCGATTACCTGGCTCTTGGTCACCTCCACCAACCCCAGCTCGTGGGAGGAATGTTATCACGCCGGTACTCTGGTGCCCCTCTTGCGATGGGATTTGGTGAATCAGGGAAGGAGAAGGAGGTTATCATCGTTGATATTACTCCAGAGAGACAGGTTAGAACCAATCCTCTTCAGGTTCCTCCGATCCGTAGATTTGTTCAGGTAACCGGAGATCTGGAAAAAGTTCTTTCCCAGCTCGGAGATCTGAAGTTTATCGGAAGACCGGTCTGGGTTGAGGTACAACTCGATGATCCCCGGGTTCTTCCTGGTGCAAGGGAAGAGATTTATGCTCTGGTTGAAAAAACACGAGTTGACGTGCTGAGGGTCAAAAATATTGGTCTTGTAACTGCGTCTATCAGCCAGATAACCGATCAGGAATCACTGCAGGATTTAAATCCGATGGAGGTATTTAGAAGATGTCTTTCTTCAGGAGAGGAACCTGAGGAGAATTGGGATGATCTGACCGCAGCATACCAGGAGATTCTCTCAGTTGTTCTGGAGGATGATACCAATGCTGAATAAGACCAAGCCCGGAAATACCTATTGGGGTGGCAGATGAAGATTCTCTCGGTACGGTTCAGGAATTTAAATTCGCTCGCCGGAGAATGGATAATAAATCTCCAGGATCCTTCATTCACGTCAAATGGAATCTTTGCGATAACCGGACCCACAGGTTCAGGGAAGACTACCATCCTTGATGCAATATGCCTCGCTCTCTATGGTCAGACTCCCCGTCTTGAAAAGATATCAGTGAGCACCAATGAGATCATGACCCGTCATACGGGGGAATGCTCAGCTGAAGTCACCTTTGAGTCATCAGAAGGAGTTTTCAGATGTAATTGGCGTCAGAAAAGGGCTCGAAGCCGACCAGATGGGAAACTTCAGCAACCGGAACATGAGATCGCCGATGCGGTGACAAACAGGGTGTTAGAGAGTAAGATCCGCGAGGTTGGGATAAGGGTCAGACAGGCGACGGGAATGGACTTTGAGCAGTTCACCCGGTCCATGCTTCTTGCACAAGGGGGATTTTCTGCATTTCTTGAGGCAAAACCCGATGAACGGGCGCCTATCCTTGAACAGATCACTGGTACCGGCATTTACAGTGATATCTCCATAAAAGTTCATGAACGAACTGGAGAGGAACGGGAGAAACTTAAAGCCATAGAATCAGAGATCGGGATGATCGAGCTGCTGACCCCTGAAGAAGAGGTTGGGCTCATTGGAGAGAAGGAAGCGAAAGGAATTAGAAATGCTGAAATATCCAGTTCCATTAAGAAATTAAAAGAGTCATTAGATGGGCTCACCCGGGTAGTAACACTTAAACAGGACATCATAACCCTGCATACAGAACAGGAGAATCTTTTCGTCCGACGTGAGCAGGCAGGTCCTGAACTGAAACTTCTGAATAACGGACAAAAAGCTGCTGAGTTTGAAACTAACTGGAAGATTCTTACCGGTCTTCATGAGAAACTGAAGAAGGATACTGTCCGACTATCAGAATTACAGGTTCAGGAGCTTCTCATCAAAGAGGCGTACATCGTAGCAGAATCTACTCTGCAGATAGCAGAGCGTGAACTTCTGACTGCAAAGCATGCTGCTGATCAGCAGCGCCCGATCATAATAGCAGTCAGGGATATTGATGTGCATATGAGCACTGGTCGGACTGCTGCAACAGATCTTTCTGTGAAACTGAATGAACAGAGAGATCGAAAAGAGAAAAATATCGCAGATCTGGAGGGACTCAATCACCAGCGTTCATTACACGAGACAGATCTGCAAAAAATTGAGTCTTACCTGCAGGAACATGCGGAGGATGCTCTGCTGATCACTGCTTATTCTGGATTAAATCAACAAATAAGTGAATGGGTCCACCATCAGGAGTCCTACACCCGGATTTTTGGAGATCTGGAGAAGGCAGAAGAGATCCGGAAAAAGGCCGGATTTATTCATCAGGAAAAGAAGGATGCAGTAGAGAAGCATGGGAAAGAATTAGCTGATCTATCACTGAAGATTACTGATCTGAATCTTCAAATGAACAATTTTCTTCAGGGATCTGATATCAGGGCTATTCGGGATCAGGAAAAGAACCTGCAGAAACGTATAGACTGCCTTAAAAAACTAGTCGAGTCAGTTTTGGAAAGTAAGAAATTTATTAATAATCGCAATACATCCGAGGCAAAGGCTGTCTCTCTACAGAATGAGATC
>JAZDKH010000114.1:0-3001 GCA_043803325.1 Methanobacteriota archaeon
CCATCTGCAAGTTTCCGAAGATTTTTAGCCAGGTGATCAATTTCTGTTTGAAAATATTCTATAATCTTGATCATTCTGGTTACATCAGTAATTACTTCAACATGCCCGATATGGTTCCCGGTAGTATCGGTCAGATAGGAACAGTCTACCGGGAAATGGCCGTCTGACTGGACAAATTGCATCATTGATGATCCTGATTTGAGCTGGTTAATTCCGCTATCAGCAGTATTACAGATATTTTTTCCCCATTCGCTGCAGGGATGACCTATGATATCGGATCTGGTAACCTTCAGCATATCAAGGACTGCTTTATTGACAAAGGTCCATCGTTGATCCATATCAGTAACGGTAATTGGATATTTTATTGAATCAAGGATGCTTTCATACCAGGCAGTCTGCTGTTCTGTATCAGCTCTGATCTGTTCCATCTCTTGCTGATGCCGAATTTCTCCAGATGTATCAAGGATCGTGGCCAAAACTGCAACTTCTCCCTCCACTCCAATCCGGGTGAGGGTAAGACCTACTTCTACCAGGCTCTGGTCAGACCGCCGAAATTCCCATGGGTGTGACCATGGGGTACCGTTGAGAGCAGTACGGACCCCGTCATCTGCCACCTGTTCAGAAAATCTTCCATCTGGCTGGGAACGGGGTGAGAGCCTGGAAATAGGCATCCCGATGAGATCACCGGGTGCAACCCGAAATAATGAGCCTGCAGCAGAGTTACCATAGGTGAGTTTCCTGTCAGATATCACCAGAAGAGGCAGAGGGATGGTATTAAGAATCTGTTCCTGCAATTGCGTCTTAATTCCGGAATCGGAAGTAAAGGTGCCGGATTTTTGGGTTGAGTCCTGAGCATCATTGAACATGTTCCTAATGGTAAATGGGTATTGGATACTTATAATTATATCTTGGCTTTTTTTTGGCAAATATTCCCGATATTCATCGTTTCACCGGGAAAACTCTGGATAATCAACGTAATGATTCCCTCTGTCTCGATGAAATGATTTTCGTATTCAAAACCCAAACTGATATTTCGTTGATTCCTGTTTTAGGCATAAACACCTTAATCCTGATGATATTCCTATCAATCAGAGTTCGATCATCGTGATGATAGAGGGAGGAATAATCGGGTAAAATGTCACTATTGGTCTGGTGTTTATCTCTCATATTACCCCGATCACCTGGATACAATACATCACCAGCTCAACAGAGTTCATCCGAAATAGGGGAGGGATATCCATACCCTCCTCATCAGTGGTTCAGGGATATAATCTTTTCAAGATATTATCTCCTGTTCCCTCAGGATGTGGTAAACCTATCCATCTCTGAGGCGATATTCTGGATCGAAGCGGATGCATCAGATATTGCTTTGGTGATCTGATCAATAGAGGCAGAAACCTCCTCGGTCGCAGCTTCAGAATCTATCGCCTCTTTTGCGGTCTGCTGTACCAGGGTGCCGAGTTCATGAACACTTGCCGTTATCTCATCAACAGCAGCCTCCTGCTCCTCGGTCGCTCCGGCCACTTCTATCATGTTATCGTGAACAACATTGATCGCCTGGACGATCTGGTTGAAGACCGAGAGTGTCTCGCTCACCGCAGCATTTCCTGTTTTCACCTCAATAGCTGAAGTCTTCATGGATTCGGATACGAGATGTGATTGATTCTGGAGATTTCCGATGATCATCGCGATATTTTCTGCAGATTTCTGAGATTCAAGGGCAAGAGTTTTGACCTCATCGGCAACAACCGCAAATCCGAGTCCTGCATCCCCTGCCCGTGCTGCTTCAATGGCTGCATTGAGAGCGAGAAGGCCAGTTTGATCAGCAATCCCTGATATGACCCCTACGATATTTCCAATCTCCTCCATCTGACTGGTGATATCGGTGATGATACTACTTGTCTCATCAACTGAATGCATGATCCCATCCATTCCTTTCTCAGCTTTCCCGGCAAGTATCACCCCCCTCTCTGAGAGGTCAACAGTCTCCTTTGCCATCGAAGAAGCCTGTTCTGCTTTCATAGCAACTGCACTGACCGTGCTTGAGAGGTCTTCCATCGCAGTCAGGGTTTGCTGTATACCGCTCCCGCTTCGTTCTGCGAGATCACTGACTGAAGAGGCACCACGAGAAAGTAACGTAGTCGTACTTGATACCTCCTCAACACTGGCGTTTGTCTCTTCCATTCCGGCGCTGAGGCTCTCAACTTCTTCTTTTACCTCACCGATTGCACTGCTTCCCTGGATACCGATCTGATTCAGGGCATCTTTGAATGCAATAAAATCACCTTTCACGACGAGTTTCTCATCTATCCTATCGGTATAATCGCCTTTTGCATAGGATCCTGATAGTCGCATTGCTTCACTCACCGGAGTGACTATCGAATCAAGAGTATTGTTTAGCCCGGTGATAATTGAGCGATAATCACCTTTGAACTGGTTTGGATCACCCCGTTGTTTAAGATCACCTGCTTCTGCAGCAGTTGCGATCTGATCAGCAGAGGTGACCAGACCGATGATCGCCTCTTTCATCTGAATCATGGCAGTCCCAAGAACATCCCGGTCTGAGGCCAGTGGGATCATTATCCTGAATTCTCCTTTCGCTATTGAAGCAGATGCTTCCTCTTTTCCTTTCAGGCTCTCACCAAGACGTTTGAATGATTTTGCCAGCTGGCCTATCTCATCCTCCTGATCGACAATGAGGTTGGTGGAAATTTCCCCTTCTGCAAACCGATCTGCCATTGCAGTAACGGTCACGATAGGCCGGGCTATCGATCTGGCTACCAGATAGAGTAGAAATACCCCGAAGATGGCAAGAATGATCCCGATGATAAGGAGAGTAAGAATCTGGCTGAACGGTTCTGTGCCTATCACACCCTCCGGGACCGTGACAATAATGTCCCAAAACACTCCTGAATCTCCGATTCTGACCGGAACCATGGTTTTCGTATATCCATCACCGGTATATAGCAATATTTCTCCCTTTTGTGCCATCTCAAGGGCA
>JAZDKH010000115.1:0-3291 GCA_043803325.1 Methanobacteriota archaeon
CTTGTTGAACTGACCCTCGATCATGAGAACCCCAGAGAGTGGTATTATGCCTTGATGGATTATGGCACATGGTTGACTGGAAGAATACCAAATCCAAATCGTCGGAGTCGGCATTACTCCCGGCAATCAGCGTTTGAGGGCTCTGATCGCCAGATTCGTGGGAGGATACTCAGGCGTCTGATATCAAACACGACCTGCCCTTTTGATATGATCATCAGTGAGGCGGGTGAGGATCGGAGTCGTGGCGCTACAATCCTCTCGGGAATGATAGAGGAAGGGTTGCTTTCCGAGGATGATGGATTTGTTAGAATTGCTGAAACGAGTCGAAAATAGTGTATTTCTCATTTATTTCTTCATTTGTTTGGTAATTCTGGAATAATTTTAGATTTTGCTAGTTATTTTTGATATTGATTGCTGCCTAAATGAGGTGAAGTCTATTGAACTCAATTTCTCTCATGCCTAATTGAGAATGCTGGGGATTTTTTGTAGATAGATACCCTGAATGTGGTGCAGGTATTGGATAGTATAAAATATTTTTATCCCGTGGTGAATTATCTTCCTGGTCTGACAAACCTGGTTGTGTGACCCTTTTATCAAGGGAAATACGTTCATTCCAAGAAAATAAACGAATTTGGTTTATTAGGTTTGTAACTCTACTTGCCATTTCAGGCTATCAAGGATGTCTTTCTGTCTGGGATTGAGTCCGGTCACGAGTGTTCGATCATTGCCTAATCCAATAAGCTGTATTCTGGAGAGTTCTATCAGGATCTTCTGTACTGTTGATACACTGAGTAGGCCTGAGATCTCAAACTGTCGTTCAACCCAGCGTTTCATCATGAGGCTGAGAAAGACTATCATGTATATTCCCTGTTTGATCGTCTCTGCATCCACTGTGTGGGGATATATCTGGAATTGCCTTGTGCTCGTGCTGAAAAATGATTCATCTTCAGTCTGCTCGTTTGTCCACTGAAGGCACTGGTCCCATTGATAGTCTTCCCCGGCATAGAGGAGTACTGATAATCCTGCATCCTTCAAATGGCGTGCAACCACTTTCTGCTTAATACTCACCTGAAGCCGGGTATTTTCCACTTTCCATTGAATAAATGGCTCATATTTTCCCGCAACATCCTTGACTGTATCGGCAGGTTCTGCCCATCGGTATATCGGGGTGTTATGGAGGCTTTCGATGATGAGATCCAGATTTTCACTGAACTCTATCCTTTCTTCTTCATCTCGTCTTGGGCTGTAACAGATGTATCCATGCATCTGCATTGATTCAACCGGGATTGTGATGGGGATTATAAAAAGTGTCTCACCGTGGAATATTTTCAGGTTTTTTGGGTGCATCAGTTCGTTCCGGTGACGTTTGATCTCGTCTCTGACAATACCATTATCTGGTTCGATAGGGATGATGAACGGGGTGCCACTGAAGATTAACCCATAGATATTCATGGTAGAATTGAATCTTCTTCCTGAAACCAAGGTCGTCTGTTGGTAGCGGAAGAGATGCATACCTGCGACCGAACTTTTTACGAGGGATGTTGCAGTAATGTTCTTTGGATGGGGCAGGTATGCTGCAGGGATACTGAGTTCTTTATCGTAATACAGTGAAACCTGATCAAAAAATTGTCGATTTGCCTCTCCCCGGTGAAGTGCTGAAGAAAACCTGATATGGGGGATCTTCAGATCATACACCCGGCTCTCTGTACCTCCCTTGTTGTTGATACACGAACGACATATCTCCATGGGGATGACGGTGTCACCGAGTTTTTTGAGAATTTTTGATATTGACTGGTTTGTTATCTTTAATCCAGGATAAATGCGGGAGAGGGCAGTTCCTTCAAACCATGCCCCTGGATTGTAAATCGCATCAGGGGATGTCAGGGCCGCAATTGCCAGTGTCAGGGTGAGGCGGGTCTCATGTTCAGAAAGGTGTTCTCCGAGTATTTCCTGGAGTCCGAGTGCTTTGATTGTAGTGAGATACGGGATGAACTCCCCGTAGGAATACACTTTTTCCGGACTTTTCGCCTTCTCTCTGACTCGGACGGGTTTGCCGTCAACATTTTTCCCTAAGTATCTGCTCTTCTGTCTGGTTCGTCGCGTCTCTTTATCATAATAATAGGTGATCTCATAGAGGTATTCATGGCCATTAATCGTTTTTATCCGAGTGGTGGTCTTCACATCGATAAATAGGCAGTCTTTTTATTTAATAATTTCTTAATTGTGGGGCGCTATTTCATTTATTTGAGCGTATATTTGGTTGCCTAATCCCATCTCGATAATTATTGTCTTATTCCGATAATTGTCAGTTGAGTGGGCACAAAATTGATATATCTCTACGATCCACTCTCATTACCTCTCTGCAGCAAACCAGACTTTGATAACAACATCCCCCCATCCAAATAACACCTGACGCATACATGTGAAAGACCTCATTTCACACCCCCCATCAAAATGCGGTTGTCATCTGGGATTGTTGTAGGAGGGCATTGTTCGATGAAGACCCCATTGGTCTCTGTGGAATCTCTCATTCACCGGTTGACTGCCCCTTGATTTCACAGAGACCAACCCCTATTAAGATGACATCGATAATGAGTGTTCTCTCCTTATTCTGATAACTATTTTAAGAAAAAATGAAGAGAATGTACATCCCAGATGTAGGTTTCGGAGGGTTTGCTGGGGTGCCTCTGATGATATCTTCATAATCGTACCCGATGTCCTGGCAAGCAATGATTGAGATATCAGGATTTTGTAGAAGTTGTTTTGCTAAAGTATCTATCTGAAACCCAGGATCAGTAATCAGACATATTTTTCTTCCCCGGCTCACCTCCTCCACCGTCATGGAGATGGCCTCTTCGTGGTCTCTCCCATGGGCTGAAAGGATAAGAAGCCCGGTGAGAGGGATATGGAGACGTGCTGCGCCGAGCTGAACCGATGAAATCCCTGGAATAACATCACCTGGGAGGTATCCAAGACCAGAGAGCATTGGATCGCCAGTTGAGAGGACTATCGCTTCATCAGGGAGCGATTTCAATGCCCGATAATCTTCAATCTCTCTGACTTCACAGTAAGGGGACACCTCTTCCCTGACCAAAGAGATAGCACGGTCAGATCCTACAATCAGTGTTGCTTCTCTGATGACAGCCCTCGCCTGTTCTGTCAGGAGTCCGGGACCACACCCAACCCCCACGATCTTCATGATGTCTCCTTGATTATCCTTCCCTCTCTGTCGAGGAGAATTACCCGAATATCCCGGTGTTCTGAGGTAAATCGGTGTAAGGTCTCTTCTAC
>JAZDKH010000116.1:0-4666 GCA_043803325.1 Methanobacteriota archaeon
CCAAAGAAGACTTGAATTTTGCTTTATCAGTCACATACACACCATATATCATGAAACCTATGATACAAAGAGCGAAGATAAGGGAAAATGTCCCCATTACTCGTAGGGGCTCAAAAAAAAATATTGATTTAAAAGGATTCAGATCAGATCCCAGCACATTGACAACATCACGAAGTACCCCGAAGATATCTCCTGAACCAGCGCCTCTGTCAGCGCCACTAAAATGTCCTTTATAATAGATATTACGAAGAAATACTAACCCTACAGGGAGAAATGAAATAAATCCAAAAATGAACGCATTTTTAAGATGAGAGAAATTTTTTTTCCCACTCACAAAGAATATTATCAATATTCCGGTTATTATCAGGGAAATACCCATATACCGTGTGATAGCACCAAATCCACAGAATATTGCTGATAAAAGTAATATTGAGGGTTTTTTATCTTCACAATATCTCATAACCAGATAAAGCCCGAGAAGAGAGAAGAACATGTACGGCATTTCAGTCATGGCCCACCGTGCCATCTCCCAAAATGAGCTCATAAAGAGGCAGGAAAGTGCAGCCAGATATCCGATTATCGGCGAACCGAGATCTCTTCCAATAAAGAACGACAAGACCACCATGCCTGCAAACGATAAAATCGGGATCCACATCGCTGCATTCACAGAAGAAGAACCCAGCACCATAAATGTTGCGATTAGAATCGGGTAAAAAGGAGGCCAGACTGTTAAAGGCCAATATGCCTGGATGTTGTCTGATTCCCATCCACTGACAATCCCCCTTCCATCAAAGATATTTTCTGCAACATTGATATAATCGGATGCATCCCAGTCTACCCACGGGGCCTGAAATGTGAGACCTGTTCCAACTATAAAAAGGGCGCAACAGAGACAAAAAAGCCAGGAAAAATCCTCGCGGTATAGCACCTTCAATGCAGATTGATAATTCAGAACCGTCATGTATCCTCACTAATTTCTAAATGAACAGGGTAAATCCTTACCCAGGATTAACCCTGAATCAATCGAAGGGTACGGATGATCTCCCAAGATCAAATGCTTTCAAATTTAATTCAATAGTCTTTTTTGGAACGATACGCCGGATTGCTTCACGTAATGACGTTTCAGGCAGAGGGATGCACCGGGATGCTGCACCAAGAAGAACCACATTCGAGGTGAGTGGGCTTCCTGCCTCTTGTGAAAGGAGATGAGCATCAACAATGGTAACCTGATGATCACCAATTTCTGATATGAGCATCTGTTCATCTGGAGATGGATAATCCTGCATAAATACTGAAGTCGGGACCACAAACTCACGGGCACTAAAGATGTGTCCATTCTTTTTAAGGTAATGAGAAGAACGGGCTGCCTCCATCAGATCAAAAGAGATGATAAGATCTGCAGTACCTGGAACAATAAGGGGGCCATAATCCTGTCCGATCCGAATCTGTGACTCCACTGAACCACCCCGCTGTGCCATCCCATGAGTTTCAGCACCCCTGACTGAGACCCCTTCAATAACACAGGCCTCACCAATAATATTTGAAGTCAGGATTGTCCCCTGTCCACCGATACCGACGATGAGAACATCAAAACTCATTCTTTCACCTCCCGACCTATGGCAGCAACCGGACATATCTGCAGGCAGGTACCGCAGCCTGAACAGAGATCCGTGATACTGGCAAGTCCACTATGGAGTTCAATCGCCGGACATCCAAATTTGATACAGGCTTTGCACCCAATACAGACCTCACGATTCACCACAAACCGTCCCCGGTTTATCTTTGCCCGCCGTTCGGTGATGACGCAGGGTTGCTTTGCAATGATGACCTTAACACCAGGTTGCGCCTTCGCTGTTTTCAGCACTCCCATAAATTGGATCAGATCAGCCGGGCTGACTGTTTCAACGAATCTAACCCCGCAGGATCGACAGAGCATCTCCAATGACACCGGAGGGGTAGGAACGCCACAAGCGGTGAGACCTGTGGTAGGATTTGGCTGGTGACCGGTCATCGCGGTGACCCGGTTGTCTAAAATTACCACCGTTATTCGTGCATCATTGTACACAGCATTCAAAAGACCCTGGATCCCGGTATGGAGAAAGGTAGAGTCTCCGATGGTGCATACAATATCATGTTCTTCTCCAGCCTGAGCCATTCCTGACGCAATCGTAATCGAAGCACCCATACATATTGTGGTGTCCACCACCCCAAGCTGGAGTCCGAGAGTATAGCACCCGATGTCACTGGGGAAAATTCCATCGCGGAAGACCTTTTTGATCGCATACATCGCGGTGCGATGCATGCATCCGGCACAGAGGATCGGCGGCCGCACTGGGAGTGCAGCAGGCTTGGCTGGGACAGGATACTCCCTGAGGGTAGGGATTAGAGCAGTGGTGAAATACTTCGCGACCCGTTCAGGAGAGAGTTCTCCTTCGTACGGCACATGACCAGACTTCTTACCTATCACAGGAATTATGCCGGCAACCTGTCTTACCACCTCTTCAATAACCGGGGCAAGTTCTTCGATTACCACGATTCGCTCGTGCTTTCTGATAAATTCTGAAAGCCACTCCTCATCAATCGGATATGCACCGATATGGGCTACCGACACCGTATCAGGAAGGACTTCATGCACATATGCTGATGCAACACCTCCGGTGATCACCGCAATCTTCCCTCTGACTTCACATCGGTTGTACCCGAGTTCAACAAGCCGTTTTCGAAGTGCCGGTTGTTTCTCATTCAGCTTCTTATGGAGAACACGGGTGTGCGCGGGTATGACCACATACTGGGAAGGATCTTTCTCAAATGAGGCCTTCCTCACTGACACCTCGACCGGGCCAAGCCTCACATCGCTCTTTGAGTGGCATATTCGTGTTGTCGGACGGAACATGACCGGCAGAGAAAACTCTTCTGAAAGGGAGAACGCATCCCGTACCATATCATGTGCTTCTTGCACAGATGATGGATCAAGGCAGGGTATCCGGGAAAATGATGCATATATTCTTGAATCCTGCTCATTTTGTGAAGAATGTGCAAAGGGGTCATCTGCAGTAAGAACAACAAAACCGCCCTTAACCCCGGTATATGCAGAGGTCATGAGTGGATCTGCGGCCACATTCAGCCCAACATGTTTCATGGTAACAATAGACCGCAAACCACACCATGAAGCGGCCAATGCCTGCTCGTAGGCTACCTTTTCATTCACCGACCATTCCACATAGGACTGCCGATCAGGCCATACTCGGAGTGTATCAATAACCTCCGACGAAGGGGTGCCCGGGTATCCGAATGCGGCATCCAAGGCCGCCTCAAGGCAGCCTTGTGCAATAGCCTCATTTCCGAGGAGATACTTTACATCCATATCTGTT
This sequence comes from Methanobacteriota archaeon, assembly GCA_043803325.1. Classification (GTDB taxonomy): domain Archaea; phylum Halobacteriota; class Methanomicrobia; order Methanomicrobiales; family Methanospirillaceae; genus Methanospirillum. The sequence continues at coordinate 3,372 of JAZDKH010000116.1, forward strand.
CAGTTCCAGGGATATCAGTACATGATCACGTGTTCATTCCAGATATGAACCGTGATCTGTCACCAAGCGATATCCTTGCCCATGATGCGAAAATTATAAATCAGTAAAAGATCCACCTAATTAGAGCCTCTGGGCCCGTAGCATAGACAGGTGGTGCACCCGGCTGATAACCGGGAGGTCGTGTGTTCGAATCACACCGGGCCCATTTTTTCTTAAGATTGCTCTTCCAACAGAGTATATGCAAAAAAGTTCTATTCTTGTTGCGATTTTTGGCATCGTAGCAGTAATTATTGCCTGGTTTCTTGTAGGTTCCGCTGCAGCCGGAATCATTTTCATCATAGCCGCCACACTCCTCCTCTGCCTGGAGATCTCAGCAGACGCAGCCAGACACCTGCATCCTGAGATATTTGCATCCCTTACTGACGATGCCCAGACAGTCGTTGTAGAGAACCTTGGTACTGCGCCTGCTACATCAATAAAAGTGCGGATAATCCCGGAGAATATTACCTATGAGATCGGGGATCTGGTTCCTGATACAACCCATACATATGAACTGCCAGTGATGGTTCGTGAAGCAAAAGCAGCAGTATCCTGGGATAAAATGGATGGAACCCGGACTGAAAAGATATTCAGACTATCAGGATATACTGAGGAGACAGATCCACTCAGGCCTACATTCCCCCTCTTCAGCTGGAAAGAAAAATAAAAATTCCCCTGGATCCCGGGGCAGGACTACTTTGTTGCACCTGTTGATAAGAATTGAAGAGTGGACTCAAGACCGGAAAGCAGCGTTTCCTGGCCTTCCAGGTACTCTTTCATCCCCTTATATAACATGTAAACTGCTTCGTACCCATAGATATCAAGCACCTGACGGGGAGTCAGTTCACCCATGTATGAGTCTACTATCAGGTCATCAGTACTATACATCACCTCATAGAATTTCCCATCCTCACAGAGCAGACAGAACTGATCATTGACCGTGCGGCTCATATTATCAGGTCGATAAGGTACCAAATCTATACTTTTCCCAAGAATGAAAACACGCGCATCATAATGAACTGCATCATAAATACCACCCTGATTATCTTTCTTCCCTTTTTCAAGAATGGTGATCCCAGCATCTTTAATGACCGGTCCGGTCATCGTTCCCATACGGCCAAGGAGTTCTGCTTCGCGTTCCTGCAGGACTGCCGCATTCTGATCAATCACTGTATCAGTCGTCTGGATAAGCTCGATAAGCCGGGAATAGCCGTTGATAACTATGTCATCCATATATTCACCTGTATATTGATATC